>JBOGDX010000163.1:0-6606 GCA_050743225.1 Actinomycetes bacterium
ACGCTTCGTCGCTCAGTTCGTCGGCATCGCGAATTTCGTGCGCGCGCGCCGCGAGGCGGACGCGCTGACGTCGGAACTCGGGACGTTCGCCGCGCCCGCGGAGCCGGGCGCTGCGTTCGACGTGCTGCTGCGGCCGGAGCAGCTGCGCGTCACCGCCGGACGGGGCGCCACCGTCGACGCGGTCGAGTACTTCGGGCACGACGCGGTCTACCTGACCCGGCTGCCCGGCGGCGCGGCCGTGCGGGTGCGGGTGCTGGCCGCCCCGGAGTTCGCCCCTGGCGACAGGGTCGACCTCGACTACGTGGGCGGCCCCACGGTCGGCTATCCGCGTGCCGCGGCTGGCTGACCCGGTCGACCTCATCGTCCTCGGCGCCGGGCCGGCCGGGGTGGGCGCCGCCTACCGGACGGCCAGGGCCGGGCACCGGGTGGTGGTGCTGGAGCGGGCGCCCGGCCCCGGGGGGGCCGCGGCCAGCTTCGAGCTGGACGGCATCCGGGTCGACCACGGCAGCCACCGGCTGCACCCGGCCACCCCGGCCGCCCTGCTCGCCGACCTGCGTGGACTGCTCGGGGAGGACCTGCAGACCAGGCCGCGCAACGGCCGGCTGCGGGTGGCCGGGTCCTGGGTCGGATTCCCGCTGCGACCCGTCGAGCTGTTGCGCGCGCTGCCGCCCCGGACCACGGTCCGCATCGGGGCCGAGGCCGTCGCGGCACCGCTGCGGCGGGCGGGGGCGCCGTCGTTCGCGGCGAGCCTGCGCAAGGGCCTGGGCCCGACCCTCTACGGCGAGATGTACGCGCCGTACGCCGAGAAGCTGTGGGGGCTGCCCGGGGAGCGGATCTCGGCCGACCAGGCTGCCAAACGCGTCACCGCGGATACCCCGTGGAAGGTCGCCGCGCGAGTGGCGCGGCTGGACCGGTCGGCGCGCGCCGGACAGGGCCGGGTCTTCCACTACCCGCGACGCGGCTTCGGCCAGATCGTGGAGGCGCTTGCGGAGGCGGGGGTCGCAGCCGGGATCGCGCTCCGGCTCGGCGAGGAGGTCGTCGAGGTCGGCCACGGCACGGACGGGGTCACGGTGCGGACCGGGTCGGGCGACGTGGTCCAGGCGGCGCACGCCTTCTCGACCGTGCCGCTGCCGGTGCTCGCCCGGCTCTGCTCGCCCGGCCCGCCGACGGGCGTGCTCGCGTCGGCGGACCGGCTGGGCTTCCGCGCGATGGTGCTCGTCTATGTGGTGCACGCGGGAGGGCGCTGGACGCCGTACGACGCTCACTACATCCCTGGTCCGGAGACCCCGGTGACCCGGCTGTCCGAGCCCGCGAACTACCGCGTCAGCGCCTGCGACCCGGCGGACCGAACGGTCCTGTGCGCGGAGGTGCCGTGCGCGGTCGGGGACGCGGTGTGGACGGCGTCGGAGGACGAGCTGGGCGCGCTGGTCGACGAGGCGCTGCGGGTGACCGGCCTGCCGCCGGTGTCGCGCGCCGGTGTGGTGGTCCGCCGGCTGCCCCACGTCTACCCGGTCTACGAGCCAGGCTACGAGCGGCACCTGGCGGGGCTCGACGACTGGGTCGGGTCACTGCCGCGGGTGACGACGTTCGGGCGGCTGGGGCTGTTCGCCCACGACAACACCCACCACGCGCTGGCGATGGCCTACGACGCGGTGACGGCGCTGCGGCCCGACGGCTCGCGGGACGACGCGGCCTGGGCCGCCGCCCGTGACCGGTTCGCCGCCCACGTCGTCGAGGACTGACCGAGCCGGCACCCTGCGGGTGTTGACGCGGCGATCAACAAGTGCCTGACTGGGCCCGGTACGAAACGTCACAAATCACCCGTCGCGTAGGAAAGGGCCTGTCGTGCGAATCCCGCTGCTCGGCTCCGTCGCCGCCGCCATGCTGCTCCCTCTCGGGCTGATCGCGCCGGCCGCGGCCGACCCGCAGACCGTTCCGAACGGACCGTGGCCCGGCGCGAATGACCCGAACCTCGCCGCGATCCACAGCTACGAGCAGCTCTGGAGCACGCTGCAAGGCTTCGACGGGCGCGCCCAGGGGTCGTTCGAGCTGTACGCCGCGCCGCTGACGTCCAACACCGGGCGCGAGATCCCCGTGGTCACAATCGGCGACGGGCCGACATCGGTGATGTTCATCGCCAACCAGCACGGCGATGAGTACGTCGTCAGCGAGGCGATGCTCGCGATCATCCGCGACATCAGCGGGAACTCGCCCGATGCTCGCGAGGTCCGCGACCAGCTGACCGTCACCATCGTGCCGCGGGTCAACGTCGACGGGTTCGATGCCGACGTTCAGGACGCCGAAGGCAACACCACGCCGTGGCGGCAGAACTACGACCCGAGCTGCCTGACGAACTGCGACCCGTTCTACGAGCCGGGCCGTGGCTACGACATCAACCGCTACCACTCCTACAGCGCCAGCGCGTACGACCACCCGTACCGGCCCGGCGCCGACGGTGACAACCCGGTGCCCGAGGCGGTCGCCATGCGGCTGCTGTGGGACCGGCACCAGCCGGAGCTCGTCGTCGACTTCCACCACCAGGGCTCCTACGTCGACGAGGAAGGCCGCATGATCACCGGGTCCGTTATGTGGCCGAACGCGGAGGCGGAGGCAGAGCGGCTCGGCATCGCGGAGCAGTTCGCCGGGACCGTGCACCTGTCCAAGCAGATCGTCTCGACGATCCTCCCGGCGCTCGAGCAGTACGGGCACGCGAACATCACGCGCTACCCGAGCACGACCACACCGGGCATTGCGCGCAACGCCTACGGCCTGCTCGGCTCGGGCTCGGTGCTCTACGAGGCCCGCGGCGACATCGGCCCGCAGTCCAACGGCTATCTCACCAAGCAGGCCTACATCGCCGGCATGTCCGTGCTCCAGGCGGCGGCGGACGGGTCGCTGTGGACGACGAGCACGGCGCCTGCCGACAACATCCGCGAGCGCGGGGAGCCGGTTCCCAACCCGCACGGATAGCAACCGACGGTGGACCAGTGTTGAGGCCGTTCCGGCCGCGTCAAGCGGCGCCGGGAAGAGGAGGCGGTCGCGACAGGTAGCGGTGCCCGGTCGGGGTGGTGGTCTCGACCACGTGTCCGCCCGGGGAGCTGCCCGGACCCGGCCGGGCTCGCCAGCCGGGTGCC
Organism: Actinomycetes bacterium; assembly: GCA_050743225.1. Classification (GTDB taxonomy): domain Bacteria; phylum Actinomycetota; class Actinomycetes; order JACCUZ01; family JACCUZ01; genus JBOGDX01. The sequence continues at coordinate 3,135 of JBOGDX010000163.1, forward strand.
TGTTTGACGTAGTTGCAGGCCTCGCACAGCCCCTGGCCGTTCGCCTCGCTGGTCTGCCCGCCGGATGCATGGTTCTGGACGTGGTCGGCCTGGCGCACCGGCGCGTCGCACCACGGCGTCCGGCAGGTCTGGTCGCGGAACACCAGCAGCTCGCGCAACGCCAGCCGGAAGTACCGGGACCGAGCGTCCATCGCGACGAGCTCGCCCCTAGCGGGATGGGTGTAGAGCCGGCGAAGCCAGACGTCGCGCTCGGCGTCGTCGGTGTCGGACTCCTTGCTGCCGGGGCTGCCGGGGCGGCCGGGGTTGCCGGGGCGGCCGGGATCGGGCCGCAACAGGTTGCGAGCCGCGGCGGCGGGGATCGGGCCGAAGCCGGGGACCAGCGCCGCCTCGTCGTCACCCCGGAACAGGGCGCGATCGGTCATCACCAGGTTGACGGAGATAGGGACACCCGTCGCCGGATCTCTGCCGGTGACCCGGTCGACGAGGGTGTCGGCCATCACCTGGCCGCGGGTGCGCGGGTCGCCAGCCGCCCGGGCGGCGTCGGCCGCTGCGCACAGGGCGGCGTAGGTGGCCACGCCGTCGACTACCGGGAGCAGGGCGTTGAGCCTCGCCATGGTGTCGGGGGCGGGGCGCAGGGTGACCCGGCGCTCGGACTCGGCCTTGCTGGCCCGGCGGACGGCGGCCTCGGGGTCGAGGCGGTAGGCCAGGGCACGGGCCCGGGCGGCCAGCGACCCGTCCCCGACCCCGTCGAGGGTCGCGGGATCGGCGGCCAGCTCACGGTCCACATGCGCCCGGTGCTCACGGGAGAGGCAGGCCGTCTCCCGGACCAGCAGTGTCGCCCGCCACTCGGAGAGCCACCCGGCGCGCAGCGCAGCTAGGGTGTGCGGCATCTCGTCGACCAGGGCCTTCGCCAGTCCGAGGTGACGCCCACCGCGGGAGGGGGACTCCCGGCGGGCGAGCGCGACCTGTGCGGCCACGCCACGCCCCTGTTGGTCGGCGGGCAGCCCGCGCGCGGCATGGGCGGTGCGAACCGAGGCATCCAGGTCGGCGGCCACCACGGCCTGCGCGGCGGCCGCTGCCGCCTTGAGGTCCTCCAGGGCGCGCAGCTGCTCGACCCGGTCCGCGTCGGTTACCGATCGGTCGACAGCGGTCAGCTCGTGCATCCAGCGGCCCACGGTCGCGGCGGTCACTGGGCCATCATCGAACATGTGTTCGAGTATAGGTCAGACCTCGGACATCCTCGTCGAGTTATCCACCGCCGGCTTGTTGAGCTCGCGGTGCACGGCGGGCACGACCCGGCGCAAGTAACGGTCGAGCCGGACGAAGCTGGTGCCCGTCTCGCGGAACGCGTAGGTGATGGGCGCCTCGGCGTACACGAAACCCTTCGCCAGCAGGTCAAGGGTCAGCACCTGCGCGTAGTTGTAGTCGTGCACGATCTCCGCTCCGGCCGCAGCAGCGGGCGAGAACGCGCGGAAGCCGCTCTGGCCGTCGGTCACGTCGCGCCGCCGCGTCAGCCAGCGGACCCATCGAGTCAGGACGATGTTGCCGAGCCGGCGGTGCGGCAGCATCCGCAGGACGTTCCCGCGGAAACGCGTTCCGACGACGTAGTCCGCCGAACCGTCGAGCACCGGGGCCACGACGGCCGGGATGTCCTCGGGGAAGTACTCGCCGTCCGCGTCGAGGTAGACCACGGCGGCGGGGGAGCGGAGCGACGCCGCGGTGAGCCCGTGGCGCACCGCGGCACCCAGGCCCTGGTTGCCGGTCAAAGGCAGGACCTGGGCCCCAGCGGCGTCGGCCTCGGCGGCGGAACGGTCGGTCGACCCGTCGTCGACCACCAGGATCTCGACGCGCCGGCCGTGGCAGGTCCGCGGCACGCGGGAGACGACCGTGCCGACGGCGCCCTCCTCGTCGTACACAGGGATCATCACGACCACCGGTGCGTCCGGGCCGACGGGGAGGGCGGCCGGTCGCGGCGGCACCGTGCCCGAAAGCCGCAGCCGCCCCCAGAACGTGGGACCGGGCAGCACCAGGGCTATGCCGCCGACCACCGCGGCGTAGGCCGTCTTCACCGCGTGCGTTCCCAGCGCCACCGCGAAGGCGACACCAGGGTCGACGCCGGCGGCGGACATCGCGGCGGCCGCGGCGGCCTCGTAGGTCCCGAAGCCTCCGGGCGTGACCGCCACGGCCTGTGCCGCGATCGTGACGGCGGTGACGCCGACGGCCTCCGCCAGCGAGAGATCCACGCCGGCGACCCTGGCCACCTGCCACACCACGCCCGCCTCGAGGACCCAGGCGAGCAGCGACGCGAGGACGGCGCCGGGGCCCGGCAGCCGGATGACGCCGGGGTGCCGTCGGGCCCAGACCAGGCCGGCGCCGAGGGCGGCGAGCAGCGCTATGGCCGAAGTCGCGAGCGCGGTGTCGCCGCCGGCCGTGCGGATCGCTGCGGGGGAGAGGAGGGCCGCCAGGGCGAGCACGGTGAGCAGGTCGGTGGCCCGCATCGTCACCGTGGAGGCGGTGGCGGGTTCCCATCCCAACGCGGTACGACGGGTGACGCTGGCCGGTCGCAACGCCTCGCCGAGCCGCAGCGGCAGCACGTGGTTGCCCAGCAGCGACACGTGGATGCCCGCCCAGGCCTGGCCCGCGGACAGGCCGGGCAGGACCTGCCGCCAGGCCCAGGTGCGCAGCCCGAACGCCGCCGCGTAGGCCGACAGCGCGACGGCCAGGCCGGACGGGTCGGCGAGCACCGCGCGGGCCACCCGGCCGAGCTCCGCCGCCCGCGCGGCGTCGACGCAGTACGCCACGGCCCAGGCGAGGACCGCCAGCCCGGCGGCGAGCCGGAGGGGACGGGCCAGCCGGGCGAGGTGTCGGGGCACGTCTGTCCTCCTGGGGGCCGGTCTGCGGGTGGCCGCGACTCCCCGCTTGCCAGGGTGGGTGTGGTTAGGCTTACCTTACTTGTCGTCGGAATTGGTAGGGGCCGAGGGACGGGAGGGCACGTGAGCGTCGTGGTCACGGGGTCCGCTGGCTTCCTCGGGCGGGCCCTCGTCGCCGAGCTCGTCTCCAGGGGAGTGACGGTGATCGGCGTTGACCGGAACCCGCGGGTGTCGGGCGACCACCTCGCGCTCACGGGCGACCTGCTGCACCGCGACGAGATGGTGGACGTGGCACTCGACACCGCCGACGCCGTCGTCCACCTCGCCGGCTGCCCGGGCGTGCGCGACACGGCAGCCGACGTGGAGCGCCGTCGGCGCCGCGACAACGTGGCCGCGACGGCCCGCGTGCTCGACGCCGTCCCTGCTCGGGTGCCGGTCGTCGTCGCCTCTTCGTCATCCGTGTACGGCGGCAGCCGCGGCCGTCCGAGCCGGGAGACCGACGCCGTGGCCCCGCGCGGCGGGTACGCACGCAGCAAGATGGCCGTGGAGGCCCTCTGCGCCCGGCGCGCGGCGGCGGGCGGCCGGGTCACCGTCGTCCGCCC
>JBOGDX010000164.1:0-6573 GCA_050743225.1 Actinomycetes bacterium
TCGGCCTGGCCGCCGAGCCGGCCCTCGGTGCCGACCTCACGCGCGACCCGGGTCACCTCGTCCGCGAACCCCCGCAGGGTGTCGACCATCGTGTTGATCGTCTCGGCGAGGGCCGCCACCTCGCCCCTCGTCTCGACGGTGATCTTCTGGCTGAGGTCGCCGCGGGCGACCGCGGTCGACACCTGGGCGATGGAGCGCACCTGGCCGGTCAGGTTGCTCGCCATGCCGTTGACGTTGTCGGTGAGGTCCTTCCACGTGCCGCCGACGCCGGGCACCTCCGCCTGCCCGCCGAGCTTGCCCTCGGTGCCCACCTCGCGGGCCACCCGGGTCACCTCGGAGGCGAACGACGACAGCTGGTCGACCATCGTGTTGATCGTGTCCTTCAGCTCGAGGATCTCGCCGCGCGCGTCGACGGTGATCTTCTGGCTCAGGTCCCCTGTCGCGACGGCGGTCGTCACCTGGGCGATGTTGCGCACCTGGCTGGTCAGCGACCCGGCCATGAAGTTCACCGAGTCGGTGAGGTCGCGCCAGGTGCCGGAGACCCCGGGCACCTCGGCCTGCCCACCGAGACGTCCCTCGCCGCCCACCTCGCGGGCCACCCGGGTCACCTCGGAGGCGAACGACGACAGCTGGTCCACCATCGTGTTGATCGTGCTCTTGAGCTCGAAGAGCTCGCCCTTCACGTCGACGGTGATCTTCTGGCTCAGGTCTCCCGTCGCGACGGCGGTCGTCACCTGCGCGATGTTGCGCACCTGGCTGGTCAGCGACCCGGCCATGAAGTTCACCGAGTCGGTGAGGTCCTTCCAGGTCCCGGAGACGCCGGCCACCTGGGCCTGGCCGCCGAGCTTGCCCTCGCTGCCCACCTCGCGGGCCACCCGGGTCACCTCGGAGGCGAAGGACGACAGCTGGTCGACCATCGTGTTGATCGTGCTCTTGAGCTCGAAGAGCTCGCCCTTCACATCGACCGTGATCTTGCGCGAGAGGTCGCCGTTGGCGACTGCAGTCGTCACCTGGGCGATGTCGCGCACCTGGCCGGTCAGGTTGCTGGCCATCGAGTTCACCGAGTCCGTCAGGTCCTTCCACCTCCCTGAGACACCGGTGACCTGGGCCTGCCCGCCGAGCTTGCCCTCGGTGCCCACCTCACGCGCCACCCGGGTGACCTCGTCGGCGAAGGAGCCGAGCGTGTCGGTCATCGTGTTGATGGTCTCGGTGAGCTCGGCGACCTCGCCGCGCGCGGTGACGGTGATCTTCTGGCTCAGGTCGCCCCGGGCCACGGCGCGCGCGACCGTCGAGATGCCGCGAACCTGGTCGGTCAGGTTGCTCGCCATGACGTTGACCGAGTCGGTCAGGTCGCGCCACGTGCCGCTGACTCCCTTGACGTCCGCCTGCCCGCCGAGCCGGCCGTCGGTGCCGACCTCGCGGGCGACCCGGGTGACCTCGTCGGCGAAGGACGAGAGCTGGTCGACCATCCGGTTGACGGTCTGCTTGAGCTCGAGGACCTCGCCCTGGACGTCGACCGTCACCTTGCGGGAGAGGTCGCCGTTGGCGACGGCGGTGGTGACGACCGCGATGTCGCGCACCTGCGCCGTGAGCCGGCTTGCCATCGAGTTGACCGAGTCGGTCAGGTCCTTCCAGCTGCCGGACACCCCTCGGACCCGGGCCTGGCCGCCGAGGTTTCCCTCCGTGCCGACCTCTCGGGCTACCCGGGTGACCTCGGCGTTGAACAGCGACAGCTGGTCGACCATGCCGTTGACGGTGCGGCCGATGCGAAGGAACTCGCCGCGCAACGGGACGTCGAGGGTGCGAAGCTCGATCTTCTGTGACAGGTCGCCCTGTGCGACGGCCTCGATGACGCGTGCCACCTCGCTGACCGGCCGGACCAGGTCCTCGACCAGACTGTTGGCATCCTCGTAGCAGCCGGCCCAGGTGCCCTTGGTGCCTGCCGGGTCCAGGCGCTCCTGAAGCTTGCCCTCGCGGCCGACCGCACGGCGCACCCGTCGCAGCTCCGACGCGAGGTGCGTGTTGCGCTCCGCCATCTCGTTGAACGCTTTCGCCACGTCCAGTGCGACGCCGTCCCCGGACTCGGGCAGCCGCTTGCGGAAGTTCCCGTCGCGCAGGTCCTCGAGAGCGGCGAGCAGCCGTCGCGTCGACGCGGCGTCGAGGCCTCCGGTCACCCCTGCTTGCCGTGGCTTCGGTGGACCCGCCTTCCCACCCGCCGCTCTGCCAGCGCTTGTCGGACCAGCCGTCGTCGTACCAGCCGTCGCAGCCACCACGGGCCTCCCAGATGCCGGGCGGGGCCACCGGCCCCGAAGCGGCGCAAGTCTGTCACCATGTCTGCGCTCCCGTCCCGCACCCATCCGGGGAGACCGTGACGAGTTCCTCCGTCCGCGCAGCGGCGCGCACTTCGGTGACGTTGCCCCCTGCCGAGACCTCGGTGGCCCAGGCCCGGGGACTGGTCTCGCGGACCCTGGCGCAGTGGGGTGCGGACGAGCTGGTCGACGACGCCGTGCTGCTCGTGAGCGAGCTGGTCACGAACGCCGTCGTCCACGCCGGTACGGACGTCGAGGTGACCCTGCTGCTGCAGGCCGAGGCCGTCGAGGTGGCGGTCACGGACCGTCACCCCGCGCGCACCGTTCCGGCGCCTCCGGCTGCCGTCGGTGACGACCGAGAGGACGGGCGCGGGCTGCTCCTCACCGCCGCCCTGGCGTCCTCCTGGGGGGTTGAGTACACCGGCCGGGCGAAGCGGGTGTGGTTCCGGCTGCCGCTGATGGTCCCGCTGCCGTCGCTCCGCGCCGGAACGGTCGTGGAGGCCGGGCCGGGGGGCGACCATCCGGCGGCAGCCGTGGGCATGGTGCTGCTGGACCGGGACGGCCTCGTGCTCCGGGCCGACGACAGCGCGGCGGCGCTGCTGGGCAGGCCACCCGCCGAGCTGACCGGAGCGAGCTGGCTGTCCCTGTGCGTCCCCGACGATGTGGGCACCCTTCTCACCGCTGCCGCGGCCGGCAGGTGGCAAGGGTCGTACGCCGTGTCGCGCGCTGACGGCCGGACGCTGCAGGTCCACGCCCGGCACGTGCGGCTGCGGGGAGGGCGGGAGGAGGGCGACGAGACAGTCGTCGTCCTCGTCGACCATCGCCTGCGCGTGCTCCTGGCCGACCACGCGCTGGCTCACACGACTGCGGCGGTCGCCGACGGGCCTTTCGCGTCGTCGCCCGAAGCCCTGCTGCGCCTGGAGCTCGACGCCGTCCTCGAGCGGACCGTCATGTGGGCACGCGACGCCTTGGGCGGCGACGGCGGCTACGCACTGCTGGTCACCGACGACGACGGGGAGCTCGAGCTGCGCACGGTTGCCGGGCTCCGCCCGATCGGCGACCGCGCGACGCTCCCGGTCGCCGACGCGGGCGGCGGGAGACCGGGTGGCGACGTGGTGCCGGTCGTGCACCACGACCTCGCCGACGGCCGGACCCGTGGGGCCGCGTGGCTCGAGGGCTCCGGCATGCGGTCCCTGGTCGCCGTCCCGGTGCTCGCCGAAGGACGGCTGATCGGGACCGTCGGCGTCACGTCCCGCCGCACGTCGGCCTTCACCGCCGATGACGGGGCACGGCTGCAGCGGGCGGTCGACGCCATCGCCCTCGCGGTGCAGAGCGCCCGGGTGGCCGAGCTCGAGCGCTGGCGCCACGGGTGGCTCGGTTACCTCGCCGAGGCCGGCGAGCTGCTCGCCGGGACCCTCGACCTGGACATGGCCCTGGTCCTCGTCGCGCAGCTGGTCGCGCCGCAGCTCGGTCCGTGGTGCGCCGTCCACCTCGTCGACGAGACCGGCAGGTGGGCCGAGGGGACCGTGTGGCATGCGGACGAGGAACGGCTGGAGGACCTGCGGCGGCTGTTCGCCTCGACCCCGCCGCCCATACCCGCCGCGCGCGGTCTCTCCCGGTGGGCCCCGGACCTGCAGGGCGCCGACGCGGACAACCGCGACCTCGCCGAGGCCGGCGGGCACGTCATCCCCCTCGTGGCCCGGGGCCGCGTCCTCGGCGCGCTGACGGTAGGGCACACCACGACGCCCCAGGCCGAGCGTGGCCGGCGGCAGCACCTGCACCTGCTCGAGGACCTGGCTCCGCGAGCAGCCCTGGCGCTGGACAACGCGAGGCTCTACGCGGAACGCACCGCGAGCAGCGAGGCCCTGCAGACCAGCCTGCTGCCGCCCGACCTGCCGGTGCTGCCCGGGGTGGATGTCGGCGTCGTCTACGAGGCGACCGGCGTCGGGAACGAGGTGGGTGGGGACTTCTTCGACGTGTTCCGGATGGCCGGGGCGGCCGGCGCGGACGGTGAGCGATTCGCCTTCGCCGTCGGCGACGTCTGCGGGAAAGGGCCCGCGGCCGCTGCCGTCACCGGTCTCGGCCGCAACGCGCTGCGCCTGCTCGGCCGGCGCGGAGACTCGATCGATACCGTTCTCTCGCAGCTCAACGCGGCGATCCTTGCCGAAGGTCCGCGCGCCAGGTTCATGACCGTGGTCTACGGCGAGGGCGAGCGGACGGCGGACGGCGGCCTGGACCTGCGCTTCGCGTCGGCCGGGCACCCGGCTCCGGTGGTCGTCCGGGTTGATGGCACGGCCGAGCCGGTCGGGGAGTCAGGCGACCTGCTCGGCGTCTTCGAGGAGCCGGCCACCCGGGTGAACTCGGTACGGCTGGAGCCCGGCGAGTGCCTGGTCTGCTACACCGACGGGGTGACCGAGCGGCGCCACGGCACCGTCATGCTCGGCGAGGAGGGCGTGCTGCGTGCGCTTCGCGGCGGGTCACAGATGTCGGCGACCGCGCTGGCCCGCCGGCTGGGCACCACAGTGACCGAGTTCGCGGCGGAGCCGGGCCGCGACGACGTCGCGATCCTCGTGCTTCGCGCCGCGCCCGGCAACAGCGTCAGACCTCCACAACCAGCGGGATGATCATCGGGCGGCGCCGGTAGGTGTCGCTGACCCACTTGCCGACCGTACGACGCACCAGCTGCTCGAGCTGGCGGTTGTCGCCGATCCCCTCCGACGCGGCACGGTCCAGGGCCTCCTCGATCCTGCCGCGGACGTCGTCGAAGACGGAGTCGTCCTCCGCGAAGCCCCGGGCGTGGATCTCCGGCCCGCCGGCGATCTTGCCGGTGACCGAGTCGACGACCACCACGACCGAGATGAAGCCCTCGTCGCGCAGGATCCGACGGTCCTTGAGGGAGGCGTCCGTCACGTCGCCGACGCTGGACCCGTCGACGTAGACGTAGCCGCACGGCACGGTGCCGACGATCGAGGCCCGGCCGTCGACCAGGTCCACCACGACCCCGTCCTCGGCGAGCACGGTGCGGTCGCGCGGCACACCGGTCTTGATCGCGAGCTCGGCGTTGGCGCGCAGGTGCCGCCACTCGCCATGCACCGGCATCACGTTGCTCGGCCGGACGACGTTGTAGAGGTAGAGCAGCTCACCGGCCGACGCGTGGCCGGAGACGTGCACGAGGGCGTTCGACTTGTGCACGACGTTCGCGCCCCAGCGGGAAAGGCCGTTGATAACGCGGTAGACGGAGTTCTCGTTGCCCGGGATCAGGGACGAGGCGAGGATCACCGTGTCGCCCTGGTCGATGCGGATGAAGTGGTCGCGGTTCGCCATGCGCGACAGGGCCGACATCGGCTCGCCCTGGGAGCCGGTGCAGACCAGCACGATCTGGTCGTCGGGCAGGTCGTCGAGCTGCTTGACGTCGACGAGGAGCCCGCCAGGGACCCGGAGGTACCCCAGGTCGCGGGCAACTCCCATGTTGCGCACCATGGAGCGGCCGACGAAGGCGACCTTGCGACGGTGGGCGGTCGCGGCGTCGATCACCTGCTGGACACGGTGCACGTGGCTGGCGAACGACGCGACGATGATCCGCTTCGTCGCCTGCGCGAACACCCGGTCAAGAACCGGCGCGATGTCGCGCTCTGGAGTCGTGAAGCCGGGCACCTCGGCATTGGTCGAGTCGGCCAGCAGCAGGTCGACACCCTCGTCGCCGAACCGGGCGAAGGCCCGCAGGTCGGTGATGCGCCCGTCGAGGGGCAGCTGGTCCATCTTGAAGTCGCCCGTGTGCACCACCAGGCCAGCGGGCGTGCGGATCGCCACCGCGAGCGCGTCCGGGATCGAGTGGTTGACCGCCACGAACTCACAGTCGAAGGGTCCGACCCTCTCGCGGCCGCCCTCGCGCACCTCGAGCGTGTAGGCGGTGATCCGGTGCTCCTGCAGCTTCGCCTCGAGCATGGCCAGGGTCAGCCGTGAGCCGATCAGGGGGATGTCGGCCTTCTCGCGCAGGAGGTAGGGGACGGCACCGATGTGGTCCTCGTGGGCATGGGTCAGGACGATGGCGTCCACCCGGTCGAGGCGGTCCCGGATGTAGTCGAAGTCCGGCAGGATCAGGTCGACGCCGGGCTGGAAGTCCTCGGGGAAGAGCACCCCGCAGTCGATGACCAGCAGCCGGCCCTCGTGCTCGAAGACCGTCATGTTGCGGCCGACCTCGCCGAGCCCGCCGAGCGCGACGATGCGCAGCCCGCCCTCCGGCAGCTCGGGCGGAGGCCCGAGC
>JBOGDX010000165.1:0-6561 GCA_050743225.1 Actinomycetes bacterium
CTCCAGACCGGCCGCGGCCGCGACGACGGCGGGCACGTTCCCGAAGCCCGGGACCCGGCCGGCCTCCCGCTCGTCCGACGGCCACGGCGGCCGCCACCGCACCCGCTTGCGGACCGCGAGCACCCCGACCCCGGCCGGCCCGCCCCACTTGTGCGCGCTGGCCGTCAGCACCGACCACCCGGGGGGAGTCGGGAGCCGGCCCGCCGTCTGCGCCGCGTCGACGAGCAGCGGTACGCCGGCGCCGGCGCACGTCTCGGCCACTTCCCCCACCGGCTGCAGCGTGCCGACCTCGTGGTTCGCCGACTGCAACGCGGCGATGACCGGCTCGGCCTGACGATCCGCGAGCGCCTCGGCGTACGCACCGGGGTCGGCGCGGCCGCTGCGGTCCACCGGCATCGTCGCCACCGTCGCGACGCCGGCCCGGGCCAGGTGGTCGGCGGCGTGCAGCACCGACGAGTGCTCGACCGCGCTCGGCAGCACGCGGACGGGTCCGCGCGCCGCGGCAGCCAGGCCGAGCACCGCCAGGTGGACGGCTTGCGTGCCGGACGCGGTGAACGACGTCTCGTCGGCACGGGCTCCGAGCGTGGCCGCGACCGACTCGCGGGCGGTGTCGAGCAGCAGGCGTGCCCGCCGCGCCTCGCGGTAGAGCCGCGCCGGGTCGGCCCACCCCTGGTCCAGCGCGGCGAGCAGGGCCTCGCGGGCCGCGGGGTGCAGCCGCTCGCCCGAGGCCGCGTCGAAGTGGCCGTGGAGACGACCCTCAGGATGGCCCGACCCGGCGCTCACGGACACGACGGTAGACCGCCACCTCACCGCCGTACGCAAGGTCGTCTGGAGTAGGGTGCTGACCGCGAATCAGGACCGCTGGGGAGAGGTCTCCGGCACGACACGCGGGAGTGCAACGTTGCGTCCGTCCGGCTCAGACCGACCGCGGCTCGCTCGATCGCGTGGCAGGGTCCTCGCCCTGGTCGCCGTCCTGCTGCTGACCCTGTCCGCCTGCTCGTCCGACGAGCTGCCGACCCTCGCGATGCCCGAGCGCGACGCCACCGACCAGGCGCCGCGCATCCTGTCCCTCTGGCAGGGCTCGTGGATCGCTGCCCTCGCCGTCGGGCTGATCACGTGGGCCCTGATCCTGTGGCCGGTCGTCGCCCACCGCCGCAAGCGTGACGCGACCGAGCTGCCGCCGCAGACCCGCTACAACCTGCCTATCGAGGTCCTCTACACCGTCGTCCCGTTCATCATGATCGCGGTGTTCTTCTACTTCACGGCGCGCGACGAGGACATCATCATGCGCACGTCGGCGAACCCCGACCACACGATCACGGTGACCGGCATCCAGTGGTCGTGGCAGTTCACATACGACAGTGACGGCGGGGCGACGACGACGGGTACGCCGGGAAAGCCGCCCACACTGGTCCTCCCCGAGGGCGAGAGCGTGCAGTTCCGGCTCGAGTCCGACGACGTCATCCACTCGTTCTGGGTCCCGGCGTTCCTGTTCAAGATGGACGTCATCCCAGGTCAGGGCAACAAGTTCGAGATAACGCCCACCAAGCAAGGCACGTTCAAGGGCAAGTGTGCTGAGCTGTGCGGGCAGGACCACTCGCGCATGCTCTTCAACGTCGACGTCGTGTCGCCGTCGGAGTTTGACTCCCGCGTCGCCGACCTGAAGGAACGTAACGACTCCGGGAGCGCCCAGTGACCCTCACCGCCCAGCCTCGCCCGGGCAGCGGCGTCATCCGGACCCGCCGCAAGGGCAGCACCGTGGTCAAGTGGGTGACCAGCACCGACCACAAGACCATCGGCCACCTGTACCTCGTCACCTCGTTCGTGTTCTTCCTCGTCGGCGGGCTGATGGCCATGGTGATGCGCGCCGAGCTCGCGCGGCCGGGCAACCAGCTCGTGACGGGGGAGCAGTACAACCAGCTGTTCACGATGCACGGCACGATCATGCTGCTGCTGTTCGCGACGCCGCTGTTCGTCGGGTTCGCCAACGAGATCATGCCCCTGCAGATCGGCTCGCCGGACGTCGCCTTCCCGCGGCTGAACATGTTCAGCTACTGGCTGTTCCTGTTCGGCGGCACGATCACGATGCTCGGCTTCCTGACCCCGGGCGGCGCCGCGTCGTTCGGCTGGTTCGCCTACGCGCCGCTGAACTCCGAGATCTTCTCGCCGGGCATCGGGTCCGACCTGTGGATCATGGGCCTGGCCCTGGCCGGCTTCGGCACGATCCTCGGCGCGGTCAACTTCATCACGACCATCTTCTGCATGCGCGCGCCCGGCATGACGATGTTCCGGATGCCGATCTTCACCTGGAACATCCTCCTGACCAGCGTCCTGGTCCTGATGGCGTTCCCGGTCCTGGCCGCCGCGCTGCTCGCCCTGGAGGCCGACAGGAAGTTCGGGGCGCACATCTTCGACCCCGCGAACAACGGCGCGATCCTGTGGCAGCACCTGTTCTGGTTCTTCGGCCACCCGGAGGTCTACATCATCGCGCTGCCGTTCTTCGGCATCGTGTCCGAGGTGCTGCCCGTGTTCAGCCGCAAGCCCATCTTCGGCTACAAGGGCCTGGTCTTCGCCACGGTCGCGATCGCCGCGCTGTCGATGACGGTGTGGGCGCACCACATGTTCCCGACCGGCGCGGTGCTGCTCCCGTTCTTCTCGTTCATGACGTTCCTCATAGCCGTGCCTACGGGCGTGAAGTTCTTCAACTGGATCGGGACGATGTGGCGCGGGTCGCTGACGTTCGAGACACCGATGCTGTGGGCGATCGGCTTCCTCGTGACCTTCCTCTTCGGCGGCCTCACCGGCATGATCCTGGCCTCGCCGCCGCTGGACTGGCCGGTCTCGGACACCTACTTCGTGGTCGCCCACTTCCACTACGTCGTGTTCGGCACGGTCGTGTTCGCGATGTTCGCCGGCTTCTACTTCTGGTGGCCGAAGTTCACCGGGCGGATGCTCGACGAGCGACTCGGCAAGATCCACTTCTGGACGCTCTTCATCGGCTTCCACACGACGTTCCTCATCCAGCACTGGCTGGGCGTCGTGGGCATGCCACGGCGCTACGTCGACTACCTGGCCAGCGACGGCTTCACGGGCATGAACATGGTGTCGACGATCGGCTCGTTCCTGCTGGGAGCCTCGACGCTGCCGTTCCTCTACAACGTTCTCAAGAGCCGGCGCGGGCCCGCGGTGACCACCGACGACCCGTGGGGCTACGGGCGGTCGTTGGAATGGGCGACGTCCTGCCCGCCGCCGAGGCACAACTTCGTCGAGCTGCCGCGGATCCGGTCCGAGAGCCCGGCGTTCGACCTGCACTACCCGCACGTGGCGGCGATGGGCATCCCCGAGCAGGACAAGAACCTGCTCGACCGCGTCTACGGGGAGCCCGACGTCGGTAGCGGCTCACGAGGGGACTCCGCATGAAGGTCGAGGGCTGGCTCTTCTCCGCCGGGTTCTTCTTCTTCGCGATCTCGGCGGTGATCTACGGTGTCCTGTCCGAGGAGCCGGTAGGGATCGTGGCGCTCGCGTTCACCGCGGGCCTGGCCTTCCTCGTCGGCTACTACTTGCTGTTCACCGCCCGGCGGATCGACCCGCGCCCGGAGGACGACCGGGCAGCGGAGATCGCCGACGGAGCCGGTGAGCTCGGGTTCTACAGCCCGCACAGCTGGTGGCCGTTGGCCGTCGGCTTCTTCGCGGCTGTCGCTTTCCTCGGCATCGTGATCGGGTGGTGGCTGTTCATCATCGGCGCCGTCGGAAGCGGGCTGTCGGTCATCGGGTTCGTCTTCGAGTACTACCGCGGCGAGCCAGCGGCCTGATTCGCCCGCCCGGGGGCTCATCCCGGGGTCGAGACTTGCCGATTCGTTATGTGGCGGGGCGGCCGCGAAGTGGACGTCTGACGGGGCAACTTGTCAGACTGCTCGGGCGTCCTCCTCGTCGGGAGAGTCGGCGCACGTCGAGGAGGACCCAGGTGCTGGGGGATCGGGGCGGGGCTGTGGTCCGTGGGCGGCTGAGGCTGACCGGGGTCGCCGTGGTGGCGTCGTCGGCGCTGCTCCTGGTCGCCGGCTGCACCTCCACCAACCCGACGCCCGCCGCGCAGGCCGCCGTCGACGCGGTCGAGGCCGTTCCCAGCACCGTGATCGAGTTCGTGCCCGCCTCGGCCTCCACCGACGTCCCGCCCTGGCAACCAGTGAAAGTCACTGCCTCGACCGGACAGCTCACCGCCGTCACTCTGACCGACGCCAAGGGCCGCGCGGTGGCCGGGGAGATCGCGCCCGACGGGCTCACCTGGACATCGACCGACAAGCTGAAGGTCTCGCAGCACTACCGGCTGCACGCCATCGCCCAGGACCCCAAGGGGCGCACCACCGATCGGTCCGGCTTCTTCGCGACGGTGGCCCCACGCAAGGTGCTGGAGACCTACGTCTCGCCGCTCGACGGACAGAACGTCGGCGTCGGGATGCCGGTCATCGTCCGCTTCAGCGAGCGGGTCAAGGACCGGGCCGCCGTGGAGCAGGCGATGACCGTGACCTCGTCGAAGCCGATCGTCGGGTCGTGGAGCTGGGTCAGTGACGAAGAAGTGCACTTCCGGCCCCAGGAGTTCTGGCCCGCCTACACCAAGGTCGCAGTGGACGTTGACCTCAAGGGCGTCCACGCCGGTCGCGGCGTGTGGGGGATGGAGAACCGCACGGTCCGCTTCCGGACCGGCTCGGCGATGATCAGCGTCGTCGACGTGGACAGGCACACGCTGACCGTGCGCCGCAACGGCAAGAAGATCCGGGTGATCCCGGTCAGCACCGGCAAGGCCGGCTTCCTGACCCGAAACGGCACCAAGGTCGTCCTCGAGAAACACACGCTCAAGGTCATGGACGCCCGCACGATCGGCATCAGCCCCGGTGACCCGGAGTACTACCGGCTCGACGTTCCCTACGCCATGCGCGTGACGTGGAGCGGCGAGTTCGTGCACGGGGCCCCGTGGTCGGTCGCGTCGCAGGGCCGGGACAACGTCAGCCACGGCTGCGTGGGCATGAGCATGTCCAACGCCATCTGGCTGTTCAACATGAGCACGGTCGGGGACGTCATCAAGGTGGTCGGGTCCCCGCGGGGTCTCGAGCCCGGCAACGGCTACACCGACTGGAACGTCTCCTGGGACGAGTGGACCGCGGGTAGCGCGCTCTGAGCCGACGCGAGGCCGTCGCGCTCGCCGTGCTGACCAGGGACCTGCGGGTCCACGACAACCCGGTGCTCGCAGCGGCGGTCTCCGACGCCGACCGCGTCGTCCCCCTCTTCGTGCTCGGCGAGGCCATCCTCGGCTCCACGTTCAACCGCCCGAACCGGGCGCACTTCCTGTCCGACTCGCTGCGAGACCTCGACGGTTCCCTCCGGCAGCGGGATGGCGCGCTCGTGGTTCGGCGCGGCCAATGGGCGCGCGAGATCGCTCGGCTCGCCGAGCAGGTGGACGCAGGTGTGGTGCACGTCGCCCGAGACGTGAGCGAGTACGCAGTACGCCGGCTCGCCGGCCTGCGGAGAGAGCTCGGCCCACACGTACGCCTCGAGGTCCACGACGACGCGCTGCTCGTCGTCCCGCCGGGCGAGATCACTGCCGGCGGAAAGGACCACATGGCGGTGTTCACGCCCTACTTCCGGCGCTGGGGGCGTCACCCGGTCCGCTTGCTCGTGCCGACTCCGCGAACGCTGAGGATGCCGCGCGTGGCGACCGGGCGGTTGCCCAGGCCCGAGGACATCGCGACGGGCCAGGTGTCCCCTGACCTCGCGGTCGGTGGCGAGACGGCGGCCCGCCGACGCGTGACGGCCTGGCTGCGCTCGGGGATCCGGACGTACGACACCGACCACGACTCGCTCGGGAACGACGCCACGTCCCGCCTCTCGCCGTACCTGCACTTCGGCTGCTTCTCGCCGGCCGAGCTGGTCCGCAGGGCCCGCGACCACCAGGGCGCCGCCGCGGACGCGTTCGTCCGGCAGGTGGCCTGGCGCGACTTTCATCACCAGGTCCTGGCGGCCCGGCCGGACGCGGCCCGAGACGACTACCGGCCGCGTGGTGACCGGTGGCACCGCTCCGACGAGGAGGTGTCGGCCTGGAAGGAGGGGCGCACCGGCTACCCGGTCGTCGACGCCGGGATGCGCCAGCTCGCCCGCGAGGGCTGGATGCACAACCGGGCCCGGCTGATCGTCGGCCACTTCTTGTGCAAGACGCTCTACGTCGACTGGCGCGAGGGCGCAGCGCACTTCGTCGACCTGCTCGTCGATGCCGACGTCGCGAACAACACGATGAACTGGCAGTGGGTGGCGGGGTCCGGCACGGACAGCAGGTTCAACCGGACGTACAACGTCGTGCTCCAAGGGCGGCGACACGACCCGACCGGGGCGTACGTCCGCCGGTACGTCGAGGAGCTCTCGAGCGTGGACGACGCGCACGTCCACGAGCCGTGGACGCTGCCGCCGGAGCGGTTCGCGGCGCTGGGCTACCCGGCACCCATCGTTGACCAGGACGAGGCCCGGGACCGGCTGCGGAAGGGGCGCCCTCGGAGACGTGTCAGGCCCTGACCC
>JBOGDX010000166.1:0-6519 GCA_050743225.1 Actinomycetes bacterium
CACCGAGGCACCGCCGGCCAGCAGTCGTGCGACGCGGTCGGCGTCACCGCGGCCGGCGGCGCGCAGCAGGGGGCGGTCCAGCTCGCGGTTGCGTGTCGCCGTTGGGGAGGCCGGCGGGGTCGCCGTCGTCGGCGACGCGGTTCCCGCGGTGGTTACCGGCGTGGTCCGCCTGCCCGCCGTACGACCGCCGGAGCCGACGTCGTCGACGCATCCGCTCAGCAGCAACAGGACCAGCAGGACCCACGTCGACCCGCGCACGGCCGGCTCAGGCGCGGCGGCGGCCGGCCTTGACCCGGGGCGGCGGGAGCCGGAAGCGGCGGATCTGCATGCTGCGCATCAGCGTGTAGGCGAGCGCCCCCCGATGGCTCTCGTCGGGGTGCGTCCGGCGCAGGCCGCGCTTGAGCCGGAATCCGAGCACCACCGAGTCGATGATGATGAGCACGACCAGCGCCATCCACAGCGTGCTGCCCAGGAGCTCGAGCTCCGGGGAGCTGGTGAACGTCAGCACCAGGATGAGCAGCGCCAGCGGCAGGAAGAACTCGGCCACCGACCGTCGGGCGTCGACCAGGTCCCGGGCGTAGCGCCGGACCGGGCCGCGGTCGCGCGGCGGGAGGTGCCGCTCGTCCCCGGCGCGCAGGGCCTGCATCGACCGCGTGCGCTCTTCGCGCTGGCGCGAACGCACCCGGCGGTAAGCCTCCTTGCGGTCCTTCGGCGCGGCCACCGCGCGCCGCCGGCCCTTCTCGACCTCCCGACGCTTCGGCGTCGGCCTCCCCTTGCCACCGGCCTTGGCAACCAGGGGGGCCGGACCCGACGAGGGCTCGTCGGCGCCGCGCGCCGTCGAGTCCCTGCTGCGTCCGAACACGACGGTCACCCTACCCGCGGGAACTTCGGCCGGTCCGGGGTCGTCGACGGAACGGCGCGTCGATGCGGCCGGAGTTCTAGTGTGGTCGGTGCCAGCGACGGGCGGCTCGAAGACGGCCGCCGATACGAAGGGGGCTCCACGGTCGATGAGCGTCATGAAGCGGCTCAAGCTGATCTTCAGTGCGAAGGCCAACAAGGCCTTGGACCGCGCCGAGGACCCGCGCGAGACCCTCGACTACTCCTACCAGCGCCAGCTCGAGATGCTGCAGAAGGTACGTCGCGGCGTGGCCGACGTGGCCACGTCCCGCAAGCGGCTCGAGCTGCAGATGCAGCAGATGCAGACGCAGTCCGACAAGCTCGAGGGCCAGAGCCGGCAGGCGCTCGCCGCCGGCCGGGAGGACCTCGCGCGGGAGGCGCTGACCCGCCGCTCGGGGGTGCAGCAGCAGCAGACCGACCTGGCCGCCCAGCACGCCGCCCTGCAGGCCGAGGAGGAGAAGCTCACGCTGGCCTCACAGCGGCTGCAGGCCAAGGTCGACGCGTTCCGTACGCGCAAGGAGACCATCAAGGCGACCTACACCGCCGCCGAGGCGCAGACCAGGATCGGCGAGGCCTTCAGCGGGATCTCCGAGGAGATGGGCGACGTGGGTCTGGCCGTGCAGCGGGCCGAGGACAAGACCCAGGCGTTGCAGGCCCGCGCCGGTGCGATCGACGAGCTGCTGGCGAGCGGCGCCCTGGACGACGCGTCGGGCACCGCCAAGGACGACATCGCCGCCGAGCTCGAGCGGATGTCCAGCCAGAGCGACGTGGAGCTGGAGCTGGCCCGGCTCAAGGGCGAGCTGGGCGCGGCAAAGGCGCCGGAGGCGATCGAGGGCTCTGCGACGCCCGCCGCGGAACCGGCTCAGTCGGCGCCGCAGCCGCAGGCCGAGGAGGGGCGCTCGTGATCGTCCGGGTCATGGGGGAGGGCCAGTACACCGTGGACGACACGCACGCCGAGCTGCTCAACGGGCTGGACAGCGGGCTCGAGCGCGCGGTCGAGTCCGGCGACGAGGACGCCTTCCGCTCGGCGTTGACCGATCTCCTGTCCCAGGTCCGGACCCTGGGGGAGCGGCTGCCGGATGACGCCCTCGAACCGTCCGACGCCCTGCTTCCGGCCGAGGACAGCAGCCTCGACGACGTACGCGCCCTTCTCTCCGAGAGCTCCGAGGGGCTCATACCCGGTTGAGATGAGCCGCTCGCGCTACCTTCCGGACCGTGGCCTCACCCTGCGCATGGGGCTCACGATGTTCCTGCTCGGCCTGCTCTACGTCGTGCTGATCGGGGTCGTCGCGTCATACACCAGCCTGACGCTGGGCATCGTCATCGCGGCCGGCGCGCTGTTCGCCCAGTGGTTCTTCAGCGACCGCATCGCCCTCTACGCCATGCACGGCCGGGTCGTGACGCCGGAGGAGGCGCCGCAGCTGCACGGCATCGTTGACCGCCTGTGCGCGGTGGCCGACATGCCCAAACCGACCGTCGCGATCGCCGACACCGACGTGCCGAACGCGTTCGCGACAGGGCGTACGCCCAGCAGGGCCGTGGTCTGCGCGACGACGGGCCTGATGAGCCGCCTCGACGAGCGGGAGCTCGAGGGGGTCCTCGCGCACGAGCTGTCGCACGTCGCGCACCGCGACGTCACCGTCATGACCATCGCGTCGGTCGTCGGGGTGCTCGCCGGCTTCCTGACGCGGATCGTGCTCTTCAGCGGCATGGGCCGCGGCCGCCGCGACAGCAACGGAGCGCCGGTCGTCCTCGTGGTGATCCTGGTCAGCGCCGTCGTCTACGCCCTGAGCTTCCTGCTGACCCGGGCGCTCTCGCGTTACCGCGAGCTGTCCGCGGATCGGGCGGCCGCCTTCCTCACCGGCCGGCCCTCCGCTCTCGCCTCGGCACTGGTGAAGATCAGCGGGGAGATGGGGCGCATCCCGAGCCGAGACCTGCGCGAGGCCGAGCCCTACAACGCGTTCTTCTTCGCACCCGCCCTGGCCCCCGGGTTCAGCCTGTCCACGTTGTTCTCCACGCACCCGCCGCTCGAGCGCCGGCTGGACCAGCTCGGCGAGATCTCCGCCGGGCTCGGCCGGCCGACGACGTGACCAGACCCTGATGGGCTGGCTGGACCGAGTCCTCGGCCGCAGCGTGCCGCCGCCGCCGAGTCTGGACGCGCTGTTCGCGGTGCCCGGCGCGGCGCTGACCCTCGAGTCCGCTCTCGGGCTGCGTCCGACCGGGCGGGGATCGGTGAGCTTCCGCGCGGCTGAGGGCGGCGCCTCCACGGCCACCGTCGACGAGATCCAGGCACTGCTCGCGATCGGCACCGGCCCGGAGGTGGAGCGCAGCGTCGACCCGTTCGGCTACACGTGGCTGCTCGTGTCGCGCGACCCGTCCGACCTCGCCGGGCTGGTCACCGACCTGCACGCCGTCAACGCGACGCTGCAGGACAACGGGTTCGGGCCGTCGCTTCTCTGCTCGCTCGTCGGGCTGGCCGACGGCTCGGGACGGCGGGTCGGCCTGGTCTACCTCTACAAGCGGTCCACGTTCTACCCGTTCGCCCCCACGGGGGAGCAGCAGCGGGACAGCGCCTTCGAGCTTCAGGTGCGAAGTGCCCTCGGCGCCGACCTGCCCGTCGAGCCCGACCTCTCCCGGTGGTTCCCGGTGTGGGGAGCGCCAGGGCTCTGAGCCGGACGTACGGCGGGGTCGCCCTGGTCAGTCCTTGGTCGCCTTGGCGCTCGGCAGCGCCAGCATCTGGTCCAGGGCGGCCCGCGCCCAGTGCGCGGTGTCGGGGTCGACCTGGATGCGGTTGACGACCCGGCCGTCGACGAGGGACTCGAGCGCCCAGACGAGATGCGGAAGGTCGATGCGGTTCATCGTCGAGCAGAAGCAGACCGTCCGGTCGAGGAACATGACCCTCTTGTCCGGGTGCTGCGCGGCGAGCCGCCGCACGAGGTTGAGCTCGGTGCCGACGGCCCACGACGACCCGGCCGGCGCGGCGGCCAGGGTCTGGATGATGACCTCGGTGGACCCCACGTGGTCGGCGGCGGCGACGACCTCGTGCTTGCACTCGGGGTGGACGAGGACGTTGACCCCCGGGATGCGCTCCCGCACGTCCGCGACCGAGTCGAGGCTGAAACGGCCGTGCACCGAGCAGTGACCCCGCCAGAGGATCATCCGGGCGTTGTGCAGCTGGTCGACGGTGAGGCCGCCGCCCGGCTTGTGCGGGTCCCAGAGCACGCAGTCGTCGAGGCTCATCCCGAGCTGGCGCACGGCCGTGTTGCGGCCCAGGTGCTGGTCCGGCAGGAAGAGCACCCGCTCGCCCTTGCCGAACGCCCACTCGAGCGACGCCTTCGCGTTCGACGACGTGCAGATGGTCCCGCCGTACCGGCCGGTGAACGCCTTGATGTCCGCGGAGGAGTTCATGTACGACACCGGGACGACGCCGTCGGCCACGCCCGCGTCCACCAGCGCGTCCCAGCAGTCCTCGACCTGGCTGAGCGCGGCCATGTCGGCCATGGAGCACCCGGCCGCGAGGTCGGGCAGGACGACCTGCTGGTGGCCGGCGGTGAGGATGTCGGCCGACTCGGCCATGAAGTGCACGCCGCAGAACACGATGTACGGCGACTCCGGCCGGGCAGCGGCCTGCTGGGCCAGCTTGAACGAGTCGCCGGTCACGTCGGCGAACGCGATCACCTCGTCACGCTGGTAGTGGTGGCCGAGAACGAACACCTGGTCGCCCAGCCGGCCCCTCGCCGCCCGGGCCCGCTCCACGAGGCCGGGGTCGCTGGCTGCCGGCAGGTCACCGGGGCACTCGACGCCCCGCTCGGTGCGCAGGTCGGGGTCGCCGCGGCCGAGCAGCAGCAGGGCCAGGGGTGTCGGCTCGACCCCTTCGGGCAGGTCGAGGTCAGCGGCTGACGTCACGCGACCGATCCTGCCACGTTCCCACTGCTCCTCCGTGATCATGAAGGATCGTCCAAGGTCTTGGTGGGGAGACCCTTCATGATCATGGGGAGGGCGGCGGTCAGGCGACGTCGACGCGGCACGCCGGCCCGCATCGGATGGGTGCGCCGTCCCAGCCTCCGGACCGCAGGAGACCGATCACCTGACCAGCGGTCTGGCAGGCGAGCACGGTGACCGACCGCCAGCCGTACCGGAGTGTTCTCACCCCTTCCTCAAGCACGGTTTCGTTGACGCGCAGGTCGTCGCGCTCCCGTTCCTCCTCGGGGTGAGCAGCCCGGCCGTCCAGCTCGACCAGTGCGCCGTACCGGTCGTAGCGCACGTCTCGGTACCGACGGCGACCCGGGACGCCTTCGGTCCTGTTACGCCTGCCGGGAGGCAAGCCATGAGCTCGCTCGACGTCTCGCAGGTAGCGTCGTTCGAGCGCCGACTGGACCCCTTCGACGACCTCGTCCAGGACGTCGGACACGAGGGCGCGGTGACGCAGCTTCTTGCGGCTGTCCGCAGCCGCCCGAAGTCGGTCGGCTCGGGTGAGCCGGCGCTGGCAGGCCCGCAGCAGCAGGTCGATGACCTGGTCCTGGGTCGACCCCGGCCGGTCGACGAGGTCGATCACGGTCTCTTCCAAGCGCACGATCGCGGGGATCCGCGCCGGATGTGTCCGGGTGCACAGGTGGACGCGCAGGTGGATTCGCACGCCGGGCTGCTGCTCGACCCGCCGGTCTGCGGGAACCATGACGTGCACGTCCTCGGGCGGGTCGTCGCGTACCCCCCAGATCCATGCTGCAGTGTCGAGGCCGAGGGCGGCGCCCTCACCGGCGTAGAGCAGGGCCGCCCAGCAGCGCGCCAGGTAGGTCACCGGTCCGGTGAACGTGAAGTAGACGCCGGGCAGGCCGCTGCGTTGCCATTCCCGGTTCATGGCCCGGGCGATCTGGTCGTCCGTCATGCCCCGGTCGATGACTTGCCGTCGGCTGACCGCACCGTGCTGGGAGTCGGTGAGCTCGTCCAGTGCCGACTCGGCGACGCGCGGGCGCAACCTGGGCATGGACTCGACGCTGCCCGCGTCCCGGCCTCCGAACGATCGAGTAGTCGGATCTGTGGACAGCCACCCGGCTGGGGACGACCACCCTCTTCCCCATGATCATGAAGGATCGCCCACGTACTTGGCGGGGAGATCCTTCATGATCATGGAAACGGGGGCGGAAATAGGGTGGGCGGATGCGGATCCTGCTGGCGCCGGACCGGTTCGCCGGGAGCCTGACCGCGGTCGAGGCGACGGACGCCATCGCCGACGGCTGGGCGCGCAGCGCGCGCTACGACACGGTCCATCGGCTGCCGCTCTCCGACGGCGGCCCGGGATTCCTCGACGTGCTCCAGGCCCATCTCGACGGGGAGGTCGCCGTCGTCACCGTGCACGGACCGCTCGGTGAGCCGGTGCCGGCCCGGGTTCTCGTCGACGGCGCGACGGCGTACGTCGAGACGGCCGAGGCGGTCGGCCTGCACCTGGTGGCCGCGGCCGAGCGCGATGCCGCCGCGTCGTCGACCGAGGGGGTCGGTGAGCTCGTCGCGGCAGCCGTCGACACGGGTGCATCCCGGGTCGTCGTCGGCGTGGGCGGGACGGCGACGACCGACGGTGGCCGTGGCATGGTCGCCGCGCTCGACGGCCTCGCCGCCGCGCGGGAG
>JBOGDX010000167.1:0-6507 GCA_050743225.1 Actinomycetes bacterium
GGGCCGGGCACCGGGTCGTCGCCGCCGCCGCCGTCTCGGCCGCGTCCCGGTCACGGGTCGACGCGCTGCTCCCGGGGACTCCGGTCCTGCCGCCCCCAGACGTGCTCGGCGCGTCGGAGCTGGCGCTGCTCACGGTCCCCGACGACGTGCTGCCGGGCCTGGTCGACGGGCTGGTCGCCGCCGACGCGGTCCGGCCGGGGCAGCTGCTCGTGCACACCAGCGGACGGTACGGCGTGGCCGTGCTGGACGCGGCCACCCGCCGTGGCGCCCTGCCCCTCGCGCTGCATCCGGCCATGACGTTCACCGGCCGCGCCGAGGACCTTGGCCGGCTCGCCGGCGCCTGCTTCGGGGTGACCGCCCCGGAGCCGCTGCGCCCGATAGCCGACGCGCTCGTCCTGGAGATGGGTGGCGAGCCGCAGTGGGTCGACGAAGACCGTCGGGTGCTCTACCACGCGGCCCTGGCGGGTGGTGCGAACCACCTCAGCACCCTGGTCAACGAGTCGGTCGACCTGCTCCGCCGCTGCGGGGTCACCAACCCGGAGCGGATGCTCGCGCCGCTGCTGGGCGCCGCCCTCGACAACGCGCTGCGCGTCGGCGACGCGGCTCTCACCGGACCGGTCGCACGCGGTGACGCCGGCACGGTCGCCGCCCACCTGCGCGAGCTGCGCACGGTCTCCCCGGAGACGGTCGGCGCCTATGTGGCGATGGCCCGGCTCACCGCCGACCGGGCGCTGTCCGCGGGACTGCTGCGACCCGAGGCGGCGGAAGCCCTGCTCGACGTCCTGGCCGAGGGGGCCGGCAACAGGTGACGACGCGCGTGGTCCACACCCGCGCCGAGCTGCGCGGTGCCCTCGCCAACCGGTCGGGCGAGGTGGGGGTCGTCATGACGATGGGCGCTCTGCACGACGGGCACCGGGAGCTCATCCGGGTGGCCCGGCGCAGGTGCCAGGTCATCGTCGTGACTGTGTTCCTCAACCCGTTGCAGTTCGCGCCTGGCGAGGACCTGTCCCGCTACCCGCAGACCCTCGACTCCGACGTCGCCCTGTGCGCGGCGGAGGACGTCGACCTGCTCTTCGCGCCATCGGTCGCGGAGGTCTACCCCCGCGGCCAGCAGCCCCAGGTGCGGGTGCACGCCGGTCCGCTCGGCGAGGTGCTCGAGGGGGCGTCCCGCCCAGGCCACTTCGACGGCGTGCTGACGGTTGTCGCGAAGCTGCTGCACATGGCGGCGCCGGACGTCGCGTACTTCGGCCAGAAAGACGCCCAGCAGCTGCTGCTGATCCGGCGGATGACCGAGGACCTCGACTTCCCGGTCGAAGTGGTCGCGGTGCCCACCGTCCGCGACCTCGACGGGCTCGCTCTCTCCAGCCGCAACGGCTACCTGACTGACGTGGACCGGGGGGTGGCGCTGACGCTGTCACGGGCGCTGCACGCCGGTGCGGCACAGGCGGGAGAAGGGCCCGAGGCCGTACGCCGGGCGGCGCTCGACCTCCTGGACGAGACGTCCGGGGTGGGCCTGGACTACCTCGCGCTGGTCGACCCGGGCAACCTGTCCGACGTACCCGCGGACTTCACCGGCACCGCCCTCTTGGCCGTGGCTGCCAGGGTCGGGACCACCCGGCTGATCGACAACGTGCTCCTGACGGTCGGGTCGAGCTGATGGCGTCGACCCAGGACGGCCGGCTGCCGCTGCGCCACCGTTTGCTCGCGCCGGCGCCGGGCTGGCGGACCGCGGCCGACGTCGTCGTCGTCGGGTCCGGCATCGCCGGTCTGACAACAGCGCTGCACGCGCGACGAACGACCGGTGGGCGAGTGCTGCTCGTCACCAAGACGTACCTGGACGCCGGGTCCACCCGGTGGGCGCAGGGCGGCATCGCGGCGGCCCTCGGCGAAGGGGACTCTCCCGAGGACCACCTGCGCGACACGCTCGTGGCCGGCGTCGGGCTCTGCGACGAGGCCGCGGTGCGGGTGCTGGTCGAGGAGGGCCCGGACCGGGTCCGCGAGCTGGTCGAGATCGGCACGCAGCTCGATCGCACCACCGCCGGTGAGATCGCGCTGACCCGCGAGGGCGGGCACCATCGCAACCGCATCGCGCACGCCGGCGGCGACGCGACCGGCCTGGAGATCGAGCGGGCGCTGATCGCCGCTCTGCACACCGACGCGGGCATCGAGGTCGTGGAGCACGCGCTCGTGCTCGACCTCCTTCAGGCATCGGACGGTCGAGTGTGCGGCCTGACCTTGCACGTCATCGGGACCGGGCAGCGCGACGGCGTCGGCGCCGTGTACGCGCGCGCCGTGGTGCTCGCGACCGGCGGGCTGGGCCAGGTGTTCTCCGCGACGACCAACCCGTCGGTGTCGACCGGTGACGGCGTCGCGGTGGCTCTGCGGGCCGGAGCCGTCGTGACCGACCTGGAGTTCGTGCAGTTCCACCCCACCGTGCTGTGGCTGGGGGCGAGGTCCCGCGGACAGCAGCCGTTGGTGTCCGAGGCCGTACGCGGTGAAGGAGCCGTGCTCCGCGACGACCGCGGTGTCGCGTTCATGCAGGGGGTCCACGAGCTGGCGGACCTCGCTCCGCGCGACGTGGTCGCCAAGGCGATCGTGTCGCGGATGCGGGACAGCGGCGCCGACCACGTCTGGCTGGACGCTCGCGATTTCGGCGAGGACCGGTGGCGGGTGCGCTTCCCGACCATCCTGGCTAGCTGCCGCGAGCACGGTATCGACCCGGTCACCGACCTGATCCCGGTCGCACCGGCCTGCCACTACGCCTCCGGGGGGGTGCGAACCGATCTCGTCGGTCGCACCAGCGTCCCTGGTCTCTACGCCTGCGGCGAGGTGGCGTGCACCGGTGTCCACGGCGCGAACCGGCTGGCGTCCAACTCGCTCCTGGAGGGGCTGGTCTTCGGCCGCCGTATCGCCGATCAGATCGGGCGCGGACTGCCCCCGCAGGCCACCCCGGTCGCCGACCAGCGCCGCCCCGGTCTGCTCGACCCGTCGGTGCGTGTGGAGGTCGCCAGGACGATGTCGGCGAACGTCGGCGTCCTGCGTGACGATCGCAGCCTCCGAGACGCCGGCACCGAGCTCATGGAGCTGCGGCTGAAGGACAGCACGGCTGCGTGCACCGAGGCGTGGGAGGCGACGAACCTGCACCTCGTGGCGTCCGCCCTGGCCGGTGCTGCGCTGCAGCGGGAGGAGACGCGGGGCAGCCATTGGCGGCAGGACTTCCCCGACCGGGACGACGAGCAGTGGCGGGCGCACCTGGTGACCCGGTTGACCGACGGCACGATCACGATGGGCGTGGAGGAGCACGAGTGACCGACCTGAGCGACGAGACCACCCGCCGACTGGTCAGGGCAGGGCTCGACCCGTCGTACGTGCTCGATGTCGTCCGCCGCGCCCTGGACGAGGACCTGGACGGCGGCGTCGACGTGACCAGCATCGCCACGGTCCCCTTCGACCAGGAGTCGAGTGCCGACCTCGTGGCGCGCGGCGACGGTGTGGTGGCTGGGCTGCCGGTTGCCGCGGCGGTCTTCGAGGTCGCGACCGACGACGCCGTCGAGGTGACGTGGAAGGTCGAGGACGGTGCTGCCGTCAGGGCTGGCGACCTGTTGATGTCCCTGACGGCGGCGACCCGTGGCCTGCTGACCGGGGAACGGACCGCTCTGAACCTGCTGTGCCGCCTGTCGGGCGTCGCGACGCTGACCCGCCGATGGGTGGACGCCGTGTCGGGGACGGGCGCGGCGGTGCGGGACACGCGCAAGACGACGCCCGGGCTGCGGGCGCTGGAGAAGTACGCCGTGAGGTGCGGCGGCGGCGTCAACCACCGGATGTCGCTGTCCGACGCCGCGATGGTGAAGGACAACCACGTGGTCGCCGCGGGTGGTGTCGCCGAGGCGTTCCGGGCGGTGCGTGCCGCCTTTCCCGACGTGCCGGTGGAGGTGGAGGGCGACTCGGTGGAGGACGTTGTCGCAGCGGTCGAGGCAGGGGCAGACCTGGTCCTGCTGGACAACATGACCGTCGAGGACATGAGACGCGCGGTCTCGGTCGTCGCCGGCCGGGCGAGGCTCGAGGCCAGCGGCGGGCTGCGGTTGGACAACGCGCACGACGTCGCGGCGACCGGGGTCGACTTCCTCGCCGTCGGAGCGCTGACACACTCCGCACCCGTGCTCGACATCGCGTGCGACCTGAGACTGGTGTCGTGATGTTGCTCGCGATCGACGTGGGCAACACGCACACGGTTCTCGGTCTCTTCGACGGCGACGACCTCGTCGAGCACTGGCGCATCGCGACCGACGCGCACCGGACCGCCGACGAGATCGCGGTCGTGGTGCGCGGGCTGCTCGCCCAGCACCCCGGACCGATGGGCGACGCGGTCGACGGCATCGCCGTGTGCTCGACCGTGCCGTCGGTCCTGCAGGAGATGCGGGACATGTGCCGCCGCTACTACGGCGACGTGCCCGCCGTCGTCGTCGAGCCCGGGGTGCGTACCGGCGTGCCGGTGCTCACCGACAACCCCAAGGAGGTCGGGACCGACCGGGTGGTCAACGCGCTGGCCGCGGTCGAGCTGTTCGGCGGCCCGTGCATCGTCGTCGACTTCGGGACCGCGACCACGTTCGACGCGGTCTCGGCGAAGGGCGAGTACCTCGGCGGCGCCATCGCGCCGGGCATCGAGGTCTCCGTGGAGGCGCTCGGCACCCGTGGCGCGCAGCTGCGCCGGGTCGAGATCGCCCGGCCCCGTTCGGTGATCGGCCGCAACACCGTCGAGGCCCTGCAGTCGGGCATCCTCTTCGGCTTCGCCGGCCAGGTCGACGGAGTCGTCCGCCGGATGGCGGCCGAGATCGTGGGCCCGGACGGGGACCCAGACGACGTGACGGTCGTCGCGACAGGGGGACTGGCCCCGCTGGTGCTCGATGAATCCGGGGTCATCGACGTGCACGACCCCTGGCTGACGCTGGTCGGTCTGCGCATGGTGTACGAGCGCAACAGCCACTGACCCCGGGTGGGCAGCCCCACCACCCAGCCGCTTGCAAACGATCACGCGAGCGTGATCCTTCCCCGAGAGGGGATTGGGCGGTCGGTAGCCTGTGGCGGGTGGGCGACGCGACCGGGCCGGACATCGGCGAGCTGCCGGAGCAGATGCGCGTACGCCGGGACAAGCTCGACCGGATGCGCGAGCGCGGTGTCGAGCCCTACCCGGTGACCTTCCCGCGCTCGGCCACGATCGCCGAGGTCCGCTCCGCTCACCCGGACCTGCAGCCGGACCAGCGGTCGGGCTCGCGCGTGGGTGTGACCGGGCGGGTCGTCCTCTCGCGTACGGCGGGCAAGCTCTGCTTCGCCACACTCCGAGACGGCACCGGCGAGATCCAGGTCATGCTCTCGCTCGACACCGTCGGGGACGATGCTCTGGCCCACTGGAAGGCCGACGTAGACCTCGGTGACCACGTCGGCGTCGAGGGTGAGGTCGTGTCGTCGCGCCGCGGAGAGCTGTCGGTGCTCGCCGGCACATGGACCATGGTCGCGAAGGCGCTGCGCCCTCTGCCGGACAAGCACAAGGGGCTGACCGACCCCGAGGCGCGGGTGCGGCTGCGCTACGTCGACCTGGCGGTCAATGCCGAGTCCCGGGAGATGGTGCGCACCCGGGCGACGGTCCTGCGCTCCGTCCGGGCGACGCTGGACCGGCACGACTTTCTCGAGGTCGAGACACCGCTGCTGCAGCCGCTGCACGGCGGGGCGGCTGCCCGGCCGTTCACGACCCACCTCAACGCGTTCGACCAGCCGATGTACCTGCGCATCGCGATCGAGCTCTACCTGAAGCGGCTTGTCGTCGGGGGGTTGGACCGGGTCTACGAGATCGGGCGGAACTTCCGCAACGAGGGTGTCGACTCCACCCACAGCCCCGAGTTCACGATGCTCGAGGTGTACGAGGCCTACGGCGACTACGGCACGATGGCGACGCTGACCCGCGAGATCGTGCTCGACGCGGCCCGCGCCGTGACCGGCTCCACCTTCGTGCCCGACGGCCGGGGTGGCGAGCTCGACCTCGAGTCCGGCTGGGAGCATGTGCCACTCCTCGAGGCGGTGTCGAGCGCAGTCGGTGAAGAGGTCGAGGTCGAGACCTCCGCCGAGGCACTCCGCAAGCTGGCCGACCGGCACGACGTGGCCCTGCAGCCCTCGTGGGGCGCGGCGGAGATCGTCGTCGAGCTCTACGAGCAGCTGGTCGAGCACACCCTGGTCCAGCCGACATTCGTCACCGACTATCCGGCGGCCGTGAAGCCGCTGGCCAAGCCGCACCGGTCGAAGCCGGGGCTGGTCGAGGCGTGGGATCTCATCGTCAACGGGGTGGAGCTGGCACCGGCGTACTCCGAGCTCAACGACCCGGTCGAGCAGCGCCGCCGCCTCATCGAGCAGTCCCTCAAGGCAGCGGGCGGGGACCCCGAGGCGATGCAGCTCGATGAGGACTTCTTGCGCGCCATGGAGTTCGGCATGCCGCCCCAGGGTGGAATGGGACTGGGC
>JBOGDX010000168.1:0-6507 GCA_050743225.1 Actinomycetes bacterium
GCACCTTCTACGGTCCCGGGACCAGCCTCGGGGTCGGCGGCGAGATCCTCGAGATGGTGCGACGCCGACGCATGCCGGTCGTCGCAGGAGGAGGAGGCATCTGGTCGTTCGTGCACATCGACGACGGAGCCCGGGCCACGGTCGCAGCGCTGGACCACGGCACGCCCGGGCTGTTCAACGTCGTGGACGACGAGCCGGCGCCGGTCGCCGAGTGGCTGCCGCACCTCGCCGCTGCCGTCGGCGCGAAGCCGCCGATGCGGCTGCCCGGCTGGGTCGCCCGTCCGTTGATCGGCCAGCAGGGCATGTCGATGATGACGCGGGCCCGTGGCTCGTCCAATGCCAAGGCCCGGCGGGAGCTGCGGTGGCAGCCGGCGTACGGCAGTTGGCGCGAGGGGTTCCGCACCGGCCTCGGCTGATGCCGGCCAAGGTGCTACGGGGGCGGATCACCGGCGGCGTGGTGCACGAGCAGGAGCGTCTCCGGCAGGTCGTTGAGGCAGACGGCGTCGACGCCGGCGAGGACCAGGGTGGCGATCGAGTCGCCCGACGGGCACCACGCGAGGACCTCGAGTCCCGCGGCGTGCGCCACGTCGACGGAGTACGACGGGTCGCGGTGCACCGGTCCGTGCTCGACCGGGTTGGGCCCGAACGACCGGTGGTGGACGCCGACGACGTCGAGGTCGAGATGAGCTGCCGCGGTCACGGCCATCCGCAGCGGGTAGTCGACCCAGGCGATGGACCCCAGTGCGAGGCCGGGCACCTGATCTCGCAACCAGAGCAGCGCTGCGACGTCGAAGGACGTGACGAGCAACCGACGCCGACGTACCTCCCGTGCCAGGACGGACGCGAGCAGGCCGACGGTGCCCGCGCCCCGACCGAGCGGGGCGTCCTCCAGCACCGTCTTCACGTCGACGTCGACGCCGACCTGGGGTGGGAGCGCGTCCAGCACCTCGTCCAGCGTTGACATGGCGTGCCGGGCCGCGAGGTCCGCGGAGGTGCGTTCGACGATCCACTCGCCGTCCGCGGTCGACGGGTTGTGGTGCACGACAAGCACGTCATCCGCCGTACGCGTGACATCGAGCTCGACCCAGTCGACTCCGAGGTCCACGGCGGCCAGCAGCGAGCCGAGGCTATTCTCGTCGTGGCCCTCGACGGTCCCCTTGCCCAGCCCGCGGTGGCCGACGACGGACGGGCGGCCCGTGAAGACCGGTCCGTCAGTCGTGCTCATCGATGTCGCCGGTGGTCACCCGGCGGTGACCGACCAGCAACGCGTCACGCTCCGCCAGGAGGTCGGCGACGGCCTCCCGGAAGCGCTTCGAGCTGTCGCCCGGCTGCAGATCGCCGAAGTAGTGGGCCCGCGTCTTGCGCCGGTCCTCGATCCTCGTGTCGTCGGCGAGGCGGGCGGCCAACGTGTCGCCGAATGCGCCGATCGTGGAGGAGTCGACGATGTCGGCGCCGGCGGTCAGCGGCGAGTCGCTCTCGAGCAACGCTCGGTCGTCGCGCCTGTCGGTCAGGAAGATCGGGCCGTCCGGCCGGAGGTAGAGGTAGTCCAGCGTCACGCTGGAGACGTCCCCGACCAGCGCGTCGACCCGGCCGAACATCGCCAGGATGTTGCCGTCCAGGCGCACCTGGTGCCCCGACCCGTTGTCGCGCGCCGCGGCCGCCTCGACGAGGGACACGATCTTGCGGTGCGCCTTCGCGACGCCGGGGTGACGTGAGCCCACCACGCGGGGGTGCGGCCTGTAGATCAGGCGTACGTCGGGAAGGGCGAGCGCCTGCTGCACGATGCCGACGCCGAACCGGTCGAGCGATGTCCAGTTGTTCGACTCGCTCTCGCCCTCCCAGGTCGGGGCGTACATGACCGTCCGGCGGGAGGACGTCGGTACCTCGGGCGCGTACGCCAGGTCCAGCTGCGGCCGACCGACCATGACGACTTTGCGCTCGTCGAAGGCGATCAACGCCTCGCGGTAGCGGTCCACCGCCACCTGGCCGGCGACGAAGACGCGGTCGTAGGCCTTCACCTGGTTGCTGAAGCTGGACAGCTTGTCGCTCTCGCCGTGGTTGACGTGGACGTGGAGCATGCGCGGGTTGTTCAACGACTGGAAGTTGCGCTGCCCGTTGTTGACGTAGATGCCGACCTTGAAGTCGCTGAGGTCGTAGAGGTTCATCAGGTCCAGGAACGCCGTCACGCATACGATGGGCAGCGAGGTCCGGTCCTGGACGAGCTTGAGCGCCTTGATGTCGCGCAGCACAACGACGACGCGGTGCTGCTCGGCCAGCTCCTCGAGCACCGGGAGCCACTGGTCGAGCTGGTAGAGGCGGTCCGGGCCGTCGGCGAAGTAGCCGACGACCTCGGCGTCGACCGGGATGCGAGCGGCCGCGATCTGCGGTGGCAGCGAGTCGGGAGCCAGCTTGAGCGCGAGCGCCGCCCGGGCCCTGGTGACCCGCCAACGCAGGGCGCGGGCGAGCCGGCGCCGGGTCGCCCGGGTCACGCTGGCGTCGGGCGTCGAGGCCACGGAGTCGTCCTCCTGCTGGACGGTCGCTGTTCGGGGGGCGTCGCGCAGGACGATACCGTCCGGTGGACGCGAGGCGACGTGAGGGAGCAGGCGCATGATCGGGATGGTGCTGGCGGCGGGCGCCGGGCGGCGGTTGCGGCCGTACACCGACACCCTCCCCAAGGCGCTGGTGCCGGTCGACGGCGACACGACGATCCTCGACATCGGCCTGCGCAACCTCGCCGCCGTGGGCCTGACCGACGTGACGGTCGTCGTGGGGTACCGGGCGGAGGCCGTCGAGAAGCGGCAGGCGGACCTCGAGGAGCGGCACGGCGTGCGCCTCAGCCTGGTGCACAACGACAAGGCTGAGGAGTGGAACAACTGCTACTCGCTGTGGCTGGCCCGGGACCGCTTCGCGGGCGGCGTGCTGCTCGTCAACGGCGACACGGTCCACCCGGTGGAAGTCGAGCGCACCCTGCTCGCCGCCGGTGAGCAGCAGGGCTCGGCAGGAGTCCTGCTCGCTCTCGACGAGACGAAGGTGCTCGACGAGGAGGAGATGAAGGTCACCCTCGACGAGCACGACCGGATGCGGCGGATCACCAAGCTCATGTCACCAGGCGAGGCGCACGGGGAGTACATCGGGGCGACGCTGATCCAGCCGCACGCCGCAGACGCGTTGGCCACCGCGCTGGAGGCGACGTGGCGTCGCGACCCCGACCTCTACTACGAGGACGGGTACCAGACGCTGGTCGACACCGGCGGTGAGGTCGGGGTGGCCCGCATCGGGGCGCTGCCGTGGGTCGAGGTCGACAACCACGAGGACCTGGCCCGCGCCCGGGAGATCGCGTGCCGCTACTAGCACGCATGCTGCTCAGCCCGCTGTTCATCGACATTCGGGCCGGGGCGGTGTCGGGGCTGGGCGACCTCCTCGCCGATCGGCGGATCTCGGCGGACGGGCACGTGGCCGTCGCGGTCGGCCCCGGACAGGGCGAGAAGCTGGTCGAGGCCATCCGGCCGGCGCTGGAGAACGCCGACGTCTTCACGGTCACGGGCGGCAGCCTCGAGGCCGCCGGCGAGCTGCAGTCCGCACTGCGTGGCAAGAACTACGACGCCCTGGTGGGCATCGGCGGCGGCCGAACCCTGGACGTGGCCAAGTACGCCGCGACCCGGCTCGCCCTGCCGATGGTCGCGGTGGCGACGAACCTGGCCCACGACGGCATCGCGTCACCGGTGAGCTCGCTGCTGCACGAAGGCGGCAAGGGGTCGTTCGGCGTCGTCCTCCCGATGGCCGTCGTGGTGGACCTGGACTACGTGCGGGAATCGCCGCCGCGGATGGTGCGCTCCGGCGTCGGCGACGTCGTGAGCAACCTGTCGGCGCTGGATGACTGGCGCCTCGCACACGACGAGCGTGGTGAGCCGCTCGACGGCCTCGCCGAGACGTTCGCGCGCACGGCGGCGGAGGCGATGCTGCACCGCACGGACGGCGTGGACTCGCCGCACTTCCTGACCGCCCTCGCCGAGGCCCTGGTCCTGTCCGGCATGGCGATGGCGGCTGCGGGGTCCAGCCGTCCCTGCAGCGGCAGCGACCACGAGATCCTGCACGCCATCGACGCGTTGTTCCCCGGGGCGGGGAACCACGGCGAGCTCGCCGGCGTCGGCGCGCTGTTCTCCTTCTGCCTGCGCGAGGACGCTCGCTCCGCCGACATGGTCGACAGCTGTCTGCGGCGACACGAGCTGCCCCGGGTGCCGGCCGACCTCGGGTTGTCCGCGGAGCAGTTCGCGGAGGCCGTGGTGCTGGCGCCGACCACGCGCCCGGACCGGTACACGATCCTCGAGCACCTCGACCTGGACCAGGCTGCCGTCCGGGACCGAGTGGACGCGTTCGTGGCCGCCTACGGTCGCTGATCGGTTTCGGCGTAGGCCCCGCCGGCCGGGCGATCGGGCTCCGGTCGCTCGTACCTCAGCAGGCGAACGGACACCTCAGCCGGCCTGCACGCCTGCTGAGGCGGGTGCCCGCCTGCCATACGTGGTCGACTCCCGGAAGGTGAGAAGGGCGGTGATAGCGTTCGCCGGTCCGAAATGTGAGCGCGAGGGTCAGCGCCGGTGGGAGTGCAGTGGCTGTACACGTCGAGCCGGCGCGCCGGCTGGGCACCCTGTGGGGCAACCGTCGGATCCTGCAGCTGCTCGTCTCACGCGACCTGAAGGTCAAGTACTCCGACTCGCTGCTCGGCTACGTCTGGTCCATCCTCGAGCCGCTGATGATGGCCGGTGTCTACTGGTTCGTCTTCACCCAGCTCATGGAGCGCACGCTGGGGGAGGACCCCTACATCGTCTTCCTGCTGGCCGCCATGCTGCCGTGGCAGTGGACGAACGCGGTGCTGCGGACGTCGATGCGCGCCCTGTCGAAGGACGCCAAGCTGGTCCGCTCGACGAACCTGCCGCGGGAGATCTGGGTGCTGCGCACCGTCGGGTCGAAGTTCGCCGAGTTCGTGTTCGCGCTGCCGGTGCTCGTCTTCTTCGCGGTCATCAACCAGGCCGAGCTCAGCTGGCACGTCGTGTTCTTCCCGGTCGCGGTCCTGCTGCAGGCGGTGCTGCTCACCGGCGCCGGGCTGATGCTGGCCCCGTTGGCGACGCTCTATGGCGACGTGGAGCGGCTGATGCGCATCGTGATGCGGCTGCTGTTCTACCTGTCGCCGGTGATCTACGGCGTCCAGGACGTCCGCGAGCGGCTCGGTGGACTGGCTGCCGACCTGTACGTCCTCAACCCCCTGGCCGGCATCTTCGACCTGTACCGCACCGCATTC
Organism: Actinomycetes bacterium; assembly: GCA_050743225.1. Lineage (GTDB taxonomy): Bacteria > Actinomycetota > Actinomycetes > JACCUZ01 > JACCUZ01 > JBOGDX01. The sequence continues at coordinate 5,297 of JBOGDX010000168.1, forward strand.
TTCCCTGACGCGTCGGCCGGTTGGGGTGCCGTCGGCATCTCGGCGGCCGTCTCGGTCGTCGTCCTCGCCATCGGCGTCACCGTCTTCCGGCGGCTCGAGGGCGCCGTGCTCAAGGAGATCTGAGTGGGCACGGTCATCGAGGCCGACGGTCTGGGGATCAGCTTCAAGCGCAACCGTCGGCGCAACCGTCGGCTGCGCGACATCGCCGCCGGCCGTCCCGAGCAGGCCCGCCGCAAGCGCAAGCGCAGCTTCTGGGCGCTGCGCGACGTCTCCTTCGAGGTCGGCGCCGGCGAGGCCGTCGGGCTGGTGGGGGGCAACGGGCAGGGGAAGAGCACCCTGCTCAAGCTCATCGCCGGGGTGCTGCTCCCTGACGAGGGGAAGCTGCGCGTGGACGGTGGCGTCGCGCCGCTGATCGAGGTGACCGGCGGATTCGTGGGTGACCTCACGGCGCGCGACAACATCTGGCTCACCGCTGGGCTGCACGGGCTGAGCCGGCGTCAGATCGCTGACCGCTTCGACGAGATCGTGGACTTCGCCGAGGTCGGCGACTTCCTGGACACGCCGTTCCGGCACTTCTCGTCGGGGATGAAGGTTCGCCTCGGCTTCTCGGTCATCACCACCCTGGACGAGCCGATCGTCCTGGTCGACGAGGTCCTCGCCGTCGGCGACCGGGCGTTCCGCGAAAAGTGCTACGGCAGGATGGCAGAGCTCCTGTCGGGCGGACGCACACTGTTCCTCGTGTCGCACAACGAGAACGACCTGCGCCGCTTCTGCACCCGGGGGCTGTACCTGAAGGCCGGGTCGGTCGTCGTCGACGGACCGCTCGAGGACGCCCTGGCCCGCTACCGCGAGGACGGGTCCCGGTGGCGCGGGCCGAAGCCGGCAGAGTGACAGCGGCAAGCGACCGGCGACCGGACGGGACCGACGACCTCGCCGCCGGTCTCGAGCGCCTCGCGGCCCGGATCGACTCCGCCGAGGACGCCGTCGTGCTGGTGGCCGAGGACCTCCTCCTCCACGACGAGGCGTTGGCCGATCTCGCGCAGGACCCGCGTCGCAGCTCGGCCGCCCTCGTCTCGCGCACTGCGTCCGCGTCCGACCTGCGAGCCGGGGCCGATCCCGCCGTACGGCTGGGTGGCGGCCGGGTCGTCGCCGCGTCCTCCGGGGTGCACCGTGTGGCGGACGGTGACGCCGGCTTCGCCGGTGCCCTGCGC
>JBOGDX010000169.1:0-6492 GCA_050743225.1 Actinomycetes bacterium
ACACAGTTCGCTACGTGGTGCACGAAACGGTGGTCTCGTGCCCGGGCTGTAGACAAGAGGTGGCGGCCAGTGCTGCGCAAAAGTCTGGCCGGGCGAATTTGTGCCCGACGTGTTCGACAAAGCTGCGCTTCAACCGAGAGTCGATGACGCGAACCCGCGTTGTTGAAGTGCTTCGGGGCAAATCCGTACTCAAAGACGCCTCCGAAATTGAGACGCAAGAGCGGCTTGCTGAGACGCCAATCGCAAATGTGGATGTTGACCCATACGACAAGCCCTTCGTTGAAAACCGACGGACCCTCACGTACGCGGGAATGACGACGAGCGATCTCTTCACGCCGCGAAACATGTCGGCTTTGGCACTTATTGCAGCCGCGATTGATGAGGCCGGCGACGAGCGCGTCCAGAGCGCTCTTCGCTTGGTACTCACATCGGGCGCGGCGTCATCCTCACGCTTAATCGCGTATCGGGCCGGGATGACGGGCGGCGGGCCGGCATGGAGCGTCCCGGGGTTTTGGGTTCCGCCGACACACCTGGAATCGAATCCATTAGGGCACCTGAAAGCTCGCGTGGCGAAGTTTGAGCGTGCCTTGGATGCGATGAGCGGTTCGGGACGTATCCAGGCTCCGGGACGAGTCGTGAACGAAGACGCACGAACAGCACTGAAGAACCTGCACTCATCAGGACGCAAGGCCGATCTCGTGTTCCTCGATCCGCCGTACGGTGACAGCGTCCCTTACTTGGAGTTCGGGGCTATGTGGAACGCGTTCCTTGGCCAAGACGTGTCGCCTCGCGACGACATCAGTGTCTCGAACCGTACGACTGACAACGGTGGTTGGGGGGCTTACGTTGACGGGCTCAACAGCGTTATTGCTTCGGTTGAAGACATCCTGGCGCCGCAGGGAAGGATACTTCTGACGTTCAACAACAACGACCAGCGAGCGTGGAACGCACTGCTTGGGGCGCTGCAATCAAGCGGATTCGCGTGCGTGGACGTGGCCTACCAATTCCCCGCCGTCGTCCCTGCGAAGGCGCAGTTTTCGCCTTCTTCCAGCTATGTCGGCGATCTGTATTCGGTCTGGGAGCGATCGATCGCTGCACCGGTAGCCGTTGACACGGTGCGATCCGAGTTGCATGCCGCGCTCAGACGGTGTGCTTCCGCCCGCGGAGGTCTAATCGCCGAGAACCTCGCACGACGTGCGGCGATGGTGGAGGTCGTGAAGTCAAACGCGGACGCCTCGGACGTTTCGAAGGTCGATGTTTGGCTGGAGGAATGGTTCACGGAAACCGACGGATTCCTGCGATGGAACGGAGACCTCGATACGTCGGTCCTTCCCGTTGCTGAGCAAGTCGTCGCTACCGCCGAGCAACTGCTAACTTCAAAGCCTCGAATTGCATGGACGCAGCTCATCGAGCAGGTCGCGGAGACTTGCGCAGACATTGGGGTGCCGGACATCGGTGAGATTGGGGCAATCCTGCGGGAAAAGTTCGAAGTTGACCGCCTCTGGGTCTCTCGGCGTCATGTCCAAGAATCGTTTGACCTATAGCGCCGCAAGGCCCAACGATTCGCGGATCGCGTCGCCCGCATGCCCCGTTGAACTCGCGCCAACTACGGCACCACTGCAGCTGACGTGCTCCTGATCCTTTTCCCTAAGGCATTCGATCACTAGCACAGCCGGGTCAAGCCACGCCTGACCAGAAAATCGAGCCGTATGGAGTCCCACGAGCTCCGCGATCGCGTCGGGGCCCGCTGAAACCTCGCCTCCCCACAACAAGCCGCAGGCAACCGTGTAGTTGGCGCGAGCCGCCCACCACCGGTTAGCCGACAGGCCGCGGAGAAGCGCGCCCATCTCCTCGACGACGGTCACCGTCTTTGCGACCTGCCCCGGACGGCGGAGATCGTCGATCGAGGTCTTGGCCTCCACAATGACCACCAGTTGGAGTTTGTCCGAAACCAGAATCAGGTCAGGCCGTGTTGCGTCGCGTTCGAAGCGGTGTACTTCGCCCAACGATCCTGTCGTGTCGGGCATCATGACGCGCTTCCAAGGCCCGGCCGTCGGATTCGTGAATGCAAGGAACCAATCCTGCTGCTGGAGCAGTTTGACCTCGAAGACCCAGCGGGCAACTTCTTCGGTTACCCGCTTCAGCCGGGTCACAGAACGGCTCCCGTGCTCGGGACGTAACCCACACCGCCGGCGAAGACCGCGAGGTCGACAAGTTCACGGATAATCGTGATGCCCTTGTTATGGGTCCTCGCCGCACCGGCCACGGCCTGGGCGTGAGTCTGGTGCGGGAAGTAGGTCACAACCCGTCTCGGCTTCTCGTCCCATTTTCCAAATGCAGTCGCGAGAGCAGCAATCTGGCCGGTGAACGGATCGCCAAAAATCCGGCCCGGCTTCAGACTGTTGCTGACGTACACGAACACCGGCGGATCATCTTCGAAATCCGGCAGGAGTTGCTGCAACCTTGGGAAGGTCTGGACGAGCGTCTCGCTAAGGCGGTCCCACGAGTCGTAGAGGAACGTGATGCGCCGGCTGGTGGTCAAGTGGCGCAGACCCGACGGGCTGAGTGGGAAGTCATCCAACTCCAGATCGAAACTGGCCGGTGGCGTGAGGACGGGTTGAGCGTCAAAGGCACGCCGCTGCTGGCCCAGCCAGGTCGTGATCGAATCCGACGGTTGCGGACGCGATCCTGTACGACTGGAAAGTCCGTACGCGTGTCCCGCGGCGACATCGGCTTCCAGAGCGTCCGCGAGTAGGTCGTGCTTGATTAGGTCGCGGCGCATCTGCAATTCACGGGCGGCCTGAGGCAAATCGTCGCTGCTCGGCCAGCGAAGAAACTTGGCATCCCACAAGGTGTCTTCCGCCTCGGCCGATCCAACAGCTGCGAGCGCGTACTGGCGCGCAAGGTCCACGTTCTTCATCGCAGGTTCGCCGGGAAGGAAGTCGATCTGGTTCGGCCATTGTCGCTCCAGGAAATCCAGCATGTTCTGATACTGATCTTCCAGCGGATCCGCCATCCCCTCCAGCGTCGCCTTGCCCTGAGCGGCATTCGAGATCGCCTGATGCAGGCCGTCGAACAACGCCTTGAGGCCACCACCTGCCGAGTAGTCCTCCGGATTGGCCAAGTCGGAATAGTGCAATACGACCGATGGCAGTCCCCGGTCTTGAGAAATCTTGAGTGCCATGATCGTCGGATAGATCGAATCTCGGCGAACGTTGCCGTCGACATGCATACCGAACTCGCTCAACAGGTACCAGAACGGCACGCCCTCATGCGCAGCGCCGAACTGCCGCTCGCAGCGCTGCAGCGCTTGGTTGCCGGTTGGCGTTGCTGCCGATTCCTCGACGGCGAAGATAATGCGATCTGTTGCCGGGTCATAGGCAACGAGATCAGGCTTGCCCCAGCCAATCAACTGCTTGACCGGCCCAGGGACTGGCTCCCATGCGTCGTAGCTTCCGTAGACGGTGACCTCGACAGCCCAGTCATCGTGCTTGATCACATGAACAGGCTGGTAACCGTTGCCGAACGAGACCTGGTGCATGCCTCCAAGGCGAACCGCGACGGCACCGAGCTGATCGCAGGCCCACTGCCCCTCATGGAAACTGTCAGCCCAGAGATCAAGCGGGAAGGGCGAGCCGTCAGCTCGGTGGTTCGGGCCAGTCACGGCAACGACCCTCTCACGAGGGCCGACTGCAGCGGGCGTGAACGCCCCGATCGGCTGAGCCGTGGGGTGCGCGGAGGGACCGGCCGCCAGGCCGCATGCCCGCAGCGCGGGGCCCCGCGGCGGCGAGCCGCGGGTGCGCCCTTGATCTACGTAGAGCCGGAACCGGCAAGGGCACGGTTTCGCCAGACCGAGAAGCTGGCGACGCGAGCGGCCCCGACGTGAGCGAGTTGGTTCGGGTGAACCGCGGACGTGCGTGAGACGTCAATTGAGAGACAGAACGTCGGCTTGAAGTACGCTCGAAGGCAGACGACCTATGCCCAAGCCGCGGTTTAGCAGCCCTCGAAGGAGGCGCGCCGACACGCCTGGCAGCTTCCCACAGGTGAGCTCAAATTTTGCGTAGCATCCAGTCTTAGCAGGAGAGGTGCGCCCAACCCGACTCGAGGCGATTCCCCGAGTCGGGTTTTGTGTTGCAATGACAGCAGATCGACATTCCGCGATGTGACCGCTATGTTGCACTGTCACGTGGTTTAGGCTGCGTTCACCATGCGCGCGTACGAACTTGCGGCCGAGCTTCGGCAGCACACTGCTGACCTGGTGCGCGCGGCCGGGCTCTCGTCTCACCTCGTTTCGCTCGATGCCGAGACTGAAGGAAGCCTGCGTGCGCAGTTTCCACAGCGGCGCAACTCCCCACCCCCACGCCCTCGTCGTCGACGCGGACCGCAGCGCGTGACATTCGAGCCGCCGTGGGATGACAACCGGGACGGTCGGGCCGATCTGAGGTACGAGCCCGAGTGGTCAACGCGCGACGTCGCATACTTCTTCGGAGTCAAGCCAGCGACAGTCCGGCAGTGGGTTCGGCGCGGATACATTTCACCCTCGCGATCTGAGCGAGGCTCTCACGTCTTCTCCAGCAGTGCCGTGCGAGTCGCCCACGAAGCGCTTGAGGTTCGGACAAACGATCGACCGGGCACGGGCACAACGATTCGTCCGAAGCACTACGAGAAGCGCATTTCCTGCGCTCATGCCGCCGCGCTGGTGAAAGTCGCGCCATCGACCGTTCGGTCTTGGATTCATCGTGGTCATCTGGCGGCGTCACGTGACGAGACCGGTCACGTGATCGTGCGGGTGGGCGATGTGGTCGACGTGGCTCGCATGAAGCGACATCCCACGCTGCCAGACACCAGACTCTTCTAACCCACCCATTCGGGAGGGAGGTCACCATGCGACCTCCCTAGGCGGAGCCATGCCCAAATCCCGAACCATCCGACTTCGATCTACAACTCCGATACGCAACCTCGTGCCCGCTCTCGCGGGCTTTTTTCATGCCCAGGAGGCACCACTAATGGCTCTCGACTGGCTTCAGAAGATCGTCGGTCCGCTGTGGGCCCCATCGCTGATCCTGACGGTCCTGCTAATCCTGTCAGCGGCGATGGGACTCCGATGGTTTGCGTCGCTCGATGCAACTCGTCGACGTGACGTTATCCAACTCATGCGTGCGCTCAGGCGGCGTTAACCATGCGACGGGAACACTGCCGGGGGCCACCACGGATCCAGACACCCGTCAGCCCTGCTGGGCGAACAGTCGACTGATGCATCCGCGCGCGACTACAGCTCTGGCACCTGCCTCCAAGAGTTGTCGCTCGCGGAATCGATCCTTCGCGATTCCGACTATCGTCACGGCCGCGGCTTGCCCAGCGCGAGCATCGGAGGGCGAGTCCCCAACGAAGAGAGCGTCCGCGGGCTCGATGCCAAGCACCCTCATCGCGTTGAGTAGTAGCTGTGGACTCGGTTTGAGTGAATCAACAGTCTCAGGAGTTCTGCAGGCAAACGCCGTGATGCGGCCCTCCCAGCCTCGCCGCTCGAGAAAATGACGCACGGCCGCGATGCTGTTGTTACTCACGATGGCGACTGGGATCCGGCGAGACCCCGCGTATTCGAAGAGTGCGGCGGCGTCGGGACTCTCGTCGCAGGAACGCGCGGCGAGCAGCTCGGTGTTCGTACAAGCTGCCTCGACTCCGAGAAGGACTTCGGGCGCGCAGTTGGCTCGAGCCCACCGGAGGACAGCGAGGTGGTCGCTGGTCGTTGCGATCTCGGTTGGGAGATCTTGGTCAGGGATCGCCTGGCGCGCCGCTGTCGCAGCTTCTTCGTTCTCGGGCGGCGGCATCAATGCGGCGATCGGGCCGTCAAAGTCCAGGAGCAACGCATGGGCTGCGTCGAAGAGATCGCGTGGAGTCACTGCGCCGGTACGGCGATCGTGTTCCAGATGCTCTCGAACCACGCCTTGGTCTGCGTAACGAACTGCGACCCGGTCGAGCCGGGGTCGCCATCGTCGGTGTGCTGAAACAGGACCGAGTCCTTGCCCATCGGGTCCAGGATCGAACGCTTCTTCCCGTCGATGCGCACGTCGTGCTTGGCGACCGGGTAGTAGCCGAAGAACACGTCGGTGTCGTTGACGATGTATGCCTTGAAGAGTGGTGACGCCCCGTGGGCGCGGACCTCGACCGAAGCCTTTGCGACGAGTTCCAGGTCTGCGAGCTCGTCGATGGCTTCGCGGATGGCACCGACGTGGCGGGCGCTGATGCCGGCGAGCCGCTCCCGGACGTCTGCTGAGTCGCTCGGATCGTTGTTGGCGAGGACGGGTAACGCGAGCGGCTTCGAGGTGTCGGAGAGCAGGAGTCGAACGTGGACCTCTTTCGGGGTGAGCCGACCCATGCGGACCTTGTCTAGCGGCTCGGTGAGGATGCCGTGCAACGTCTCTGCGGTTTAGCCGGAGAAGTCGATCCGCACCATTTCGGCCTCGAACGCGGTCTCGATATGCGGTCGAAGGC
>JBOGDX010000170.1:0-6488 GCA_050743225.1 Actinomycetes bacterium
GGCGCGGCGGGAGCCGCCGCCTCGGCCGGCGCGGTGGGGAGACCGGTCAGCGCACCCGTGAGGGCGAGCGCGAGCGCGACCATGAGCGCACGGCGAGGTGGCACGGTGGGACCTCCGAGGGACAGCGACAACGGCGGGAAGTGTGACCGGAATCACCCGCTCTGTCCAGCATTGCCACACCCGAGTCTTCGCCGGACGGGCGGCCGGCACCCGCTTGACATTCCCACAACGCGATATATCGTTTCTGCCACAGACGCGATACATCGTGAGAAGGAGAGCCCCATGCAGCAGTGGCGTGTCGAGCAGCCGCAGTCGATCGACCTCGAGGGAGTCCGTCGCCTGCAGGTCCGGTTGGTCGGCGGGAGCGTCGACGTCGTCGGCCGTACCGAGGACGCGGAGTCCGGCGCCGCTCGCGTGGAGGTCAGCGAGGTCGAGGGCCCGCTGATCGTCACGCTGGACAACGGAACCCTCTTCGTCCACCACGAGCGGCTCACCTGGGGCGGCCTGCTCGACTGGGCGGGTAGCCGGCGGGCTCGCGCGGTCGTGTCGGTCTCCGTTCCCGCCGACTGCCCGGTTGAGCTCGGGGTGGTGTCCGCGGACGCGGTGGTGTCGGGCATCGCCGCGGACCGGACGGCGGTCAAGAGCGTGTCCGGGGACGTCACCCTCGACGGCGTGCGGTCCGACATCTCGGCGCAGACGGTGAGCGGTGACCTGGAGACCCGCCAGCTAGCGGGCACGTTGCGGTTCACGACCGTCTCCGGCGACCTGACGGTGGTCAACGGCTCCAGCGACACCGTCAAGGCCGAGACCGTCTCTGGCGACCTCACCCTCGACCTCGATCTGGTAGCCGGCGGGCGGATCGACTGCTCGAGCGTGTCCGGCGACGTGACCGTGCGGATGCCCGAGTCGGTCGGCCTGCGGGTCGACGTCAAGACGCTGAGCGGGTCGCTGGACAGCGCGTTCCAGGGCGTCAGCACGGAGCGCAGGTCTGGCTCGCGCACGATGCGCGGGCAGGTGGGGGACGGCGACGGCAACCTCAAGGCCCAGACGGTGTCCGGCGACGTCACGCTGTTGCGCCGGAACGGCCAGGGATCGGCATGAGCCCTGTCTTCGGGCACGGTCGCCTGCGGCTGTACCTGCTCAAGCTCCTGGACGAGAGCCCACGCCACGGCTACGACGTGATCCGCGAGCTCGAGGACCGGTTCATGGGCCTCTACTCACCGAGCGCCGGCACGGTCTACCCCCGGCTGGCGCGCCTCGAGGCCGAGGGTCTCGTCGAGCACGAGGTGACCGAGGGCCGCAAGGTCTACCGCATCACCGACGCCGGGCGGGCGGAGCTCGCCGATCGGCAGGGTGACGTCGACGACCTCGAGCAGGAGATCGCCGGCTCCGTGCGCGACCTCGCGACAGAGATCCGCTCCGAGGTGCGGGGGTCGGTGAAGGACCTGCAGGCCGAGCTGAAGGCGGCGGCCCGCGACATGCGCCGGGAGAGCCGGCATGCCGCACGGGAGGCGCGCCATGCCGGCGGCGCCGACGCGCACGGGCGGGAGCTCGAGGGCAACGTCGAGTGGTTCCGTTCCGAGCTGCGGGCCGCGATCCGCGGCCGGAGTCTTAGCGCGGAGGACGTCGCCGAGCTGCGCTCCCTGCTGCAGCGCACGCTCGACGACGTCCGCCGGCTGGTTGCCCGCTAGGACAGTCCGGCGCGCTGGCATGGCCCGACGGGCTACCCGACCGGCGGTCCCGGCTCGACCGGTGTCGGCTCGTTCAGCTCCAGGAGCCAGCCGGGGACGCCGTCCCCCCACTGCGCACGCCCGGCCGGGGTGGCCTCCAGCAGCGCGCGCCGCCAGTTGGCCGCTCGTCCGACGGCACCCACCCGCACCGCGAGCCGGCATGCCTGCCGCAGGTCCTTGATGTCGTGCTCCGCCGACCACACCTCGAGGTAGGCGTCGCGAAGGTGCAGCACAGGCGGCGAGCCGGGCGCGAGATTCGCGAGGTCACAGAGGACGCGCAGGCTCACCAGGAGCGACGCGAAGGGATGGGCCACGGTCGCGTCTCCCCAGTCGAAGACCCGGTAGGGCTCGCTCTCGTCCGCCGGCACGAACACGTTCGCGTCGTGCAGGTCGTCGTGCTGCACGGACGGCGGGATGCCGATGGCGGCGAGCTCGGCGCACATCCGGGCGTACGACGGTGCGGCGGCTCGCTGCTCCGCCAATTGGGCGCCGGTCATCCCCGACGGTTGGTCGAGCAGCAGCGCGTCCGCGTCGGTCAGCAGGTCCTCGAGCACCGCGGGCAGCGCATCGGGCCGGTTGTCGGGCACCCCGAGTGCGAGCATCTCCGCGGCGAACGGCGCGACGCTGCGCTGCAGCTGCGCGTACTCCACCAGGATGCGCTCCCAGTGAGCCAGGTCGGTAGTGCCGCCCTGCGCCTCCCGCAAGGTGCGGCCGCCGTCGGGCAGCAGCAGCCAGCCCTGGTCGGCGTCGACCCGAAGCGGGGCGAGGACCCGGTCGGGCACCCACCGGGAGAGCGCCTCGACCAACGCGGCCTCGTGCGCCAGCCCCCGTGCATTCGCCTTGAACCAGAAGGGCCCGCGGGTCGTCGGGACGCGGAACACCGTCGACCACGGGCGCGCCTTGACCTGCTCGGGCTCTCCGGTCACGTCGCAGCCCAGCTCGGCCAGACCCCTGCCGGTCCAGTCCATCGCGATGCGCTGCCATTGCGGGTCCCGCCACCGCGGGAGCGCGTCGTCAGCCACCGCAGCGGCTCAGGCCGGCCGGGTGAGCACGATCTTGCCGAACACGTCGCCCGAGGCGAGCCGCCGGAAGCCGTCAGCCGCCTCCTCCAGCGGCAGCACCGTGTCCACCAGTGGGCGCACGCCGGTCTCGGCCATCAGCCGCAGCAGGCGCTCCAGCTCGTCGCGGGTGCCCATGGTCGACCCGACGATGCGCTGCTGCAGAAAGAAGACACGCCGCAGGTCGGTCATCGCCTGGTGCCCGCCGGTCGCCCCGCTCACGACCACCGTGCCGCCCTGGCTGAGCGACTTTAGGCTGTGCTCCCAGGTCGCCGCGCCGACGGTCTCCATGACGGCGTCCACCCGCTCCGGCAGCCGGGCCCCGGGCTCGAACGCCTGATTGGCGCCGAGCTCGACCGCCTTCTCACGCTTGGCCCCGTCCCGGCTGGTGACCCACATCCGGACGCCCGTCGCACGACCGAGGGAGACCAGCGCTGTGGCGACTCCCCCGCCCGCCCCCTGGACCAGGACCGTCGAGCCGGGCCGGACACCGGCCTGGGTGAAGAGCATCCGGTACGCCGTGAGCCACGCGGTCGGCAGGCAGGCGGCCTCCTCGAAGGAGAGCTCCGCCGGTTTGGGCACCAGGTTGCGGCGCGGCACCTGCACCAGGTCGGCCAGCGTCCCGTCGTACTTCTCGGAGAGCAGCGACCGTCTCGGGTCCATCGTCTCGTCGCCCCGGAAGTCGGGGTCGCCGATGACCGCGTGCACCACGACGTCGGTGCCGTCCTCGGCGACCCCGGACCCGTCGCAGCCGAGCACCATCGGGAGCGCGTCCTCGCGCAACCCGACGCCCTTGAGGCTCCACAGGTCGTGGTGGTTGAGCGACGCCGCCCGCAGCCGGACCGTGGTCCAGCCCTCGCGCGGCTGGGGGTCCGGGTGCTCGCCGACCTGCAAGGCGGACAGCGGGTCGTCGCTGTCGAGACGGACAGCCGTGGCGGCCAGCATGCCGCGACCCTACCGATGACCGCTTCGCCGCTCGCCGGCCGCGCCGCCCGGCCCCGGAGTCGACCACGTATGGCAGGCGGGCGGACACGGCAGCATGCGGGCAGGCCTGCTGAGGCGTCCGGAGGCCTCCTGAAGCGCCGACGGATCGGAGCAAGAAGACTCGCGATACATCTTGACTTCCGGAGTACGCGATATATCGTCTTTCTCGACAGACGCGATACATCGCGAACCGCCACCAGGACTGTAAGGAGCCCGCCATGCGAGCAGCCACCTCCCGAGGCACCACCCCCACCTTCACCCGCCGCGTGTGGGCACGCCGGCGCCCTGACCTGCCGCATCGGCGGCCGCGCCAGCTGCCCCCGCTGGGCTGAGGTCGCTCAGCGGCGGACGACCCCGTCGCGCACCGCGACGGCGGACACGGCGGAGGCAACTGCCGGGGCCACGCGCGCGTCGAACGGGCTCGGCACCACGCAGTCCTCTCGCAACTCGTCCGCGACCACGGCCGCAATCGCCTCGGCCGCCGCGAGCTTCATCGGCTCGGTGATCGCCGTGGCCCCCGCGTCCAGCGCGCCCCGGAAGATGCCGGGGAAGGCGAGGACGTTGTTGATCTGGTTGGGGTAGTCGCTGCGACCGGTCGCGACGACCCGGGCGTGCCGCCGGGCAACGTCCGGGTCGACCTCCGGGTCGGGGTTGGCCAGCGCGAAGACGATCGCGTCCGGAGCCATCGCTGCCACAGCGTCCTCGGGCACCATGCCGCCGGAGACCCCGATGAAGACATCCGCGCCGCGCAACGCGTCGACCAGACTCCCGCTGCGACCGTCGGTGACCGACGCCAGGTGGCGCTTCACCGCGCTGAGGCCTTCGCGCCCGCTGTGCAGCACCCCGCCGCGGTCGGTCACCGCGATCTCACCGATCCCGGCCTCCCGCAGGATCGTGGTCACCGCCACTCCCGCAGCGCCCGCACCCGAGACCACGACCCGCAGATCGCCGAGCCCCCGACCGGTGAGGCGAGCCGCGTTGCGCAGCGCGGCCAGCACGACGACGGCCGTCCCGTGCTGGTCGTCGTGGAAGACCGGGATGTCGAGTCGCTCCTGGAGCCGGCGCTCGACCTCGAAGCACCGCGGTGCACTAATGTCCTCGAGGTTGATGCCGCCGAAACCGGGCGCGATCCGCGCCACGGTCTCCACGATGTCGTCGACCTCGCGGGCGTCGAGGCAGATCGGGACGGCGTCGACCCCGCCGAACTCCTTGAACAGGACCGCCTTTCCCTCCATCACGGGCAATGAGGCCTGCGGCCCGATGTCGCCCAGGCCGAGCACGGCCGACCCGTCGGTCACCACGGCCACGACGTGCGACTTCCAAGTCAGCTCGTGGACCAGCTCGGGGTGGGCCTCGATGGCCGAGCAGACCCGCGCGACGCCGGGCGTGTAGGCCAGCGAGAGGTCGTCCTTGTCGCGGAGCGGGACGGTCGAGACCGTCTCGAGCTTGCCTCCGACATGCAGCCGGAACGCCGGGTCGTTCTCGTCGTACGCCGAGACGGTGGGACTCATGGGTCGACTCTCCTGCACGGCCACGTCCGGTGCCTCCTCCCGCTCGAGTGGGCGACCGGCCACGGCGCACGGGATGACGTACGACGGTCCGGCTCACGATGCGGGGGTTGCCCGAAGACCCGAAAGTCTTGCACAGCGCGTCAGAAGGCCGGCTGTGACGTCCGCCGGACTCGGTTTCAGTCACCGACCGCGTGCACGACGGATGATCGGCCAGAGCCGGACCAGGACTGTCGCGAGGACGTCCTGGTCCGGCACGGGTCCGGCCGACCAGGAGTCGACGCCATCGGCGAGGTTGTCCCGCTCGACCCACCAGCCGACCTCGTCGTGCAGGGCGGCGCGCTTCACCGAAGGCGGCCGGCCCGGCCAGCGCACGACCACCAGACGTCCGGCCGCCGGACGACCTCCCCAGCGCACCAGCAGGTGATCACCGTCGCGCAGGGTCGGCTCCATCGACCGGCCGCGCACCAGGACGCGACCGAGGCGCAGGGCCGATGACATGCGCACAGGGGAGCTCCTCACACGACATGGGCGCGACGGGTAGCGCGCGCCGAGAGGGGTACGGGCCGGGAGTAGTGTCCAAGAACAATCCTGCTGCGATGAGGAAGGGACTGATCCCGTGCTGTCGCGTCTGTTCACCAACCTGCTCACCCCGGCGACCGTCGTGCACGCCCACTGCGACCTGCCGTGCGGTGTCTACGACCCTGCGCAGGCTCGCATCGAGGCCGAGTCGGTGAAGGCGATCTGCGAGAAGTACGCGGACAACACCGACGAGGTCTTCCGAACCCGCGCCCTGGTCATCAAGGAGCAGCGGGCCGAGCTGGTCAAGCACCACCTGTGGGTGCTCTGGACCGACTACTTCAAGCCGCCGCACTTCGAGAAGTACCCGGAGCTGCACACGCTGTTCAACGAGGCCACGAAGCTGGCCGGTGCAGCGGCCGGAAAGGGGACGGTCGACGTCGGCAAGGCGCAGGAGCTGCTGGACAAGATCGCCGAGATCGACAAGATCTTCTGGGAGACGAAGCAGGCCTGACCGCGGCACCGTGAGCGTCCTTGTCGTCAGCGGGACAGGCACCGGGGTCGGCAAGACCGTGGTCACCGCGGCCGTGGCCGCGCTGGCGGCGGCCCGCGGCACCAGCGTCGCGGTGGTGAAGCCGGCGCAGACCGGCGTGCGGGGCGACCAGGCGGGCGACCTCGAGGACGTACGC
>JBOGDX010000171.1:0-6487 GCA_050743225.1 Actinomycetes bacterium
GACGTAGGCCGCGAGGTGCTCGCCGGTGAGGGTGGGGCGGTCGGCGACGAGGTCGGCGGGCGCGCCCTCGAAGACGACCCGGCCGCCGTCGTGCCCGGCGCCCGGGCCGAGGTCGATGATCCAGTCCGCGTGCGCCATGACCGCCTGGTGGTGCTCGATCACGATGACCGACTTGCCGGAGTCGACGAGCCGGTCGAGCAGGCCGAGCAGCTGCTCGACGTCGGCCAGGTGAAGGCCGCTGGTGGGCTCGTCGAGGACGTAGACGTCACCCTTCTCCGCCATCTGGGTGGCCAGCTTGAGCCGCTGCCGCTCGCCACCGGACAGCGTGGTGAGCGGCTGGCCGAGGCTGACGTAGCCGAGCCCGACGTCGGTGAGCCGGTCGAGGACCTTGTGGGCGGCCGGCGTGCGTGCCTCGCCGTCGGAGAAGAACTCCTCTGCCTCGGTAACCGACATCGCGAGGACCTCGGCGATGTTACGGCCGCCCAGCGCGTACTCCAGCACCGACGCCTGGAACCGCTTCCCCTCGCACTCCTCGCAGGTGGACTCGACGGTGGCCATGACGCCCAGGTCGGTGTAGATGACGCCGGCGCCGTTGCAGGTGGGGCAGGCGCCCTCTGAGTTGGAGCTGAAGAGCGCCGGCTTCACGCCGTTGGCCTTCGCGAACGCCTTGCGGATCGGGTCGAGCAGCCCGGTGTACGTCGCCGGGTTGCTGCGTCGCGAACCGCGGATCGCTCCCTGGTCGATGACCACCACGCCGTCACGGCCGGCGACCGAGCCGTCGATCAGCGAGCTCTTGCCGGAGCCGGCGACGCCCGTGACCACGCAGAGCACGCCGCGTGGGATGTCGACGTCCACGTCCTGGAGGTTGTGCATCCACGCGCCGCGAACCTCCAGCGTGCCGGAGGGCGACCGCACCGATTCCTTGAGGGTCGCCCGGTCGTCGAGGTGGCGGCCGGTCGTGGTGTCGGTCCCCCGCAGCCCCGCAACGGTGCCCTCGAAGCAGACGGTGCCGCCCTCCGTGCCCGCGCCGGGGCCGAGGTCGACGACGTGGTCGGCGATCGCGATGGTCTCGGGCTTGTGCTCGACGACGAGCACGGTGTTGCCCTTGTCTCGCAGCTGCAGCAGCAGGTCGTTCATCCGCTCGATGTCGTGAGGGTGCAGGCCGATCGTGGGCTCGTCGAAGACGTAGGTGACGTCGGTGAGCGACGAGCCGAGGTGGCGGATCATCTTCGTCCGCTGTGCCTCTCCCCCGGACAGAGTGCCCGACGTCCGGTCGAGCGAGAGGTAGCCCAACCCGATCTCGGCGAACGAGTCGAGGAGGTGCTGCAGCCCGGTGAGCAGCGGGGCCACCGACGGCTCGTCAAGGTCGCGGACCCAGTCGGCCAGGTCGCTGATCTGCATCGCGCAGACCTCGGCGATGTTCTTCCCCTTGACCTTCGACGAGCGGGCCTCCGGGCTGAGCCGGGTCCCGTCGCACTCCGGACAGGTCTGGAAGGTGACCGCTCGCTCGACGAAGGCGCGGATGTGCGGCTGCATCGCGTCGAGGTCCTTGGACAAGAACGACTTCTGGATCTGCGGGATCAGCCCCGCGTACGTCAGGTTGATCCCTTCGACCTTGATCTTGGTCGGCTCCTTGTGGAGCAGGTCGTGCAGCTCCCTCTTGGTGTACTTGCGGATCGGCTTGTCCGGGTCGAAGAAGCCGCAGCCGCGGTAGATGCGGCCGTACCAGCCGTCCATCGAGTAGCCGGGGATCGTGAGCGCGCCGTCGTTGAGCGACAGGCTGTCGTCGTACAGCGCCGTCAGGTCGAAGTCGGTGACCGAGCCCATGCCCTCACAGCGCGGACACATGCCGCCCTGGTAGACGACGTTGCGCACCACGGTCTTCTCCCCGGCGCCCTTGTCGGCGGTCATGATGCCGCTCGCCGTGCGCTTGGGGACGTTGAACGAGAACGCCGTGGGAGGCCCGACGTATGGATCCCCCAGCCGGCTGAACAGGATCCGCAGCATCGCGTTGGCGTCGGTGGCGGTGCCGACCGTGGAACGAGGGTTCGTGCCCATCCGCTCCTGGTCAACGATGATCGCCGTCGTCAGGCCTTCCAGTAGGTCGACCTCGGGGCGCGCCAGCGTCGGCATGAACCCCTGCACGAAGGCGCTGTAGGTCTCGTTGATCAGCCGCTGCGACTCGGCGGCGATCGTGTCGAACACCAGGGAGCTCTTGCCCGAGCCGGAGACGCCGGTGAACACCGTCAGCCGGCGCTTCGGGATCCCGACGCTGACGTCCTTCAGGTTGTTCACGCGCGCGCCGTGCACCCGGATCAGGTCGTGGCTGTCGGCGCCCTGCGGCGCAGGCAGCTGCGTGTCCGTCTTCCCGGCCATGCGTCAGCGGAGCTCTTGGATGCGGAGCAGGCTGCCGGCGGGATCACGGACGGCGCAGTCGCGGATGCCGTACGGCTGCTCGGTCGGCTCCTGGACGATGTCGGCGTCGCTGGACTGCAGCCGCTCGAAGATGCCGTCGAGGTCCTTGGTGGCCAGCAGGAGCGTGGCGTAGGTGCCCTTGGCCATCATCTCGGCGATCGTGCGCTTCTCGTTGTCGGTGATGCCGGGGTTGGCGGCCGGCGGTGCCAGGACGATGGACGTGCCGGGCTGGTCGGCGGGGCCGACCGTGATCCAGCGCATCGTCCCCTTGCCGACGTCCAGGCGGACCTCGAAGCCGAGGATGTCGCGGTAGAAGGCCAGGGAGGCGTCCGGGTCCTCGTGCGGGAGGAAGGTCGAGTGAATGGTGATGTCCATGCGCGTCACACTAGGTGTGCCTCCGCGACCGTCGCTTCTCGATTCCTGATCGGTCTGGTCACCTGTTTCGCCACGCACGGCGGGAGCCCGGCCGCCGGTGACTCCTGGCGCGCGTAGACGCTCGGTGGCATGCCGACCAGCTCGGTGAAGCGGGTGCTGAAGGTGCCCAACGACGAGCAGCCGACCGCGAAGCAGACCTCCGTGACGCTGAGGTCGCCACGACGCAGCAGCGCCATCGCGCGCTCGATGCGCCGCGTCATCAGGTAGCTGTACGGCGACTCGCCGAAGGCGCGCCGGAACTCGCGACTGAGGTGCCCGGCCGACATGTGCGCGCCGCGGGCGAGCGCCTCGACGTCCAGCGGCTGCGCGTACTCACGGTCGATCCGGTCGCGGACCCGACGCAGCCGGGCGAGGTCGACCAGGCGCTGCGCCGCGGGGCTGCTGGTCACCTGCGCGATCGTGCCACGGCGCACCGGAGTTGCCTAGCGCCCCTCGGCCATCTGGAGGGGCCGCGACCGGTTGTCGGCGGCTGCCCCTAGGTTCTGGGCATGAATACGACACCGATCGTCCTGGTTCCCGGATTCTGGCTCGGCGCCTGGGCGTGGGACGAGATCGCTGCCTTGCTCCGCGCCGACGGACACGACGTCACGGCACTCACGCTGCCCGGTCTCGAGTCGGCCGACGCCGACCGGTCCTCGATCACGCTCGCCGACCACGTGGACGCCATCTGCGCAGCGGTGAGCGCCGCGGGACCGCCGGTCGTGCTCGCCGTGCACAGCGGCGCCGGCGCCCCCGGCTACGCGGTCACCGACCGCGTCCCGGAGCAGATCGCCGCGGTGATCTATGTCGACACCGGCCCGGCCAAGGGTGCGCTCGACCCCGACTTCGCCGACCTCGAGAAGCCGCTGCCCTCCCCCGAGGACCTCGCCGAGAACGAGAGCCTCGAAGGGCTCACCGAGGAGCACCTGGCGACCTTCCGGAGCCGGGCGGTCCCCCAGCCGGGAGCTGCGCTGCGCGAGGCGGCCGAGCTGACCAACGACGCCCGGTTCGACGTGCCGAGCACGCTGGTGTGCACCTCGTACACCGCGGAGCAGTACCAGGAGGCCGCCAAAGAGGGCTACTCGTTCCTTGCTGGTCTCCCCGAGCTGCGCGACGTGACGTATGTCGACCTGCCGACGAGCCACTGGCCGATGTGGTCGCGTCCGAAGGAGCTCGCCGCGGTCATCGGCGACGTCGCGAAGGCCGCAGCCAGGCCCTGACGGCCCGACCAATCGTTACGGACGGGCAGGTGCTAGCGGTCCGGTGGTCGCCCTGTCCCGACGCAACCGCTCGGTCAGGAATTCTTCCCAGGTGCGGCGGCCTATGGCCTGTTCGGGAGCGAGGTTCGCCCCAGCCCGGAACGCGCGGGCGGCCTTGCCAGGCATCCTGGCAGGGACGGTCAGCCGGTGTCGGCCGGTGGCCCGCAGGTAGCCGCGAAGCAGCTCCTTCATCTCGTACACGCGTGGCCCGCCCATCGCGGGCACCAGGCCTGCTGGCGGGCCGGCAGAGAGCTCGACGAGCCGGGTCGCCACCTCCGCGGCGTC
The DNA here is from genome assembly GCA_050743225.1 of Actinomycetes bacterium. Taxonomy (GTDB): domain Bacteria; phylum Actinomycetota; class Actinomycetes; order JACCUZ01; family JACCUZ01; genus JBOGDX01. The sequence continues at coordinate 4,374 of JBOGDX010000171.1, forward strand.
GACCGGCTGGAACCGGAAGCCGGACGGCACCGGGATCACCGGCATCTTCGCCATGCCCTGAACCGTCGTGAGCACCAGGTCGTGGAACGGGGTAGCGCGCAGGGTGGTCCACGGCAAACCGGAATCGGCCACGATGCGCTCCGCGGACCGCTTCGACGCGAAGTAGCCGAACATGGCGCGATCGACCGGGCTGGCAACCGGGACCCGGTCGGCGCCGACGACCGAGACGAAGACCAGGTGCTGGGCACCTGACCGCGACGCCGCCCCGACCAGGTTGCTGGCCTTGACCTCGTCACCCTTGGCGCTACCCGCGCAGTGCAGGATCGTCCTGACACCGTTCAGGGCAGCGTCGATCCCCTTGCCGGTCGCCAGGTCGCCGGTCGCGTACTCGACGCCCTGCCCGGACTCGTGGCGGCCGCGGCTGAGCACCCGCACGTCATGGCCTGCCTCTAGCAGGCGCGGTACGACGAGGCGCCCGAGCGTGCCTGTTCCTCCGGTGAGCAGGATGGGTGATGTCATGGCTTCTCCAATCCGTTCGTCCCGGGAGCCCGGCTCCCGGTCACATCAGCGGCCCTTCGTGGGTCTCCTCTGGTGACACCCCGCGTGGAAGGAATGTGACGGACGTGGACGAGCGCGCATGGCTGGAAGATCGATTCGAGGAGCATCGGACCCGTCTGCGAGCGGTGGCTTACCGGATGCTCGGGTCGACGAGTGAGGCCGATGACGCCGTACAGGATGCGTGGCTTCGAGTCGGTCGGGCCGAAACCAGCAGCGTGGAGAACCTCGGTGGCTGGCTGACCACGGTGGTGGCACGCGTGTGCCTGAACATGCTGCGTTCGCGGCAGCAGCGACGCGAGGTGCCGCTCGAGGTCCACGTCCCCGACCCGATCATCAGTCCCGAGAAGGGGGTCGACCCCGAGCACGAAGCGCTGCTGGCCGACTCGGTCGGGCTGGCATTGATGGTGGTGCTCGAGACGCTGACGCCGGCCGAGCGACTGGCGTTTGTCCTGCACGACATGTTCGCCGTGCCATTCGACGAGATCGCCCCGATGATCGAGCGGTCCCCGGCCGCCGCGCGGCAGCTCGCGAGCCGTGCGCGCCGTCGGGTGCGAGGGCAGCGCCGGCTCCCGACCCTGATCTGCCTCGCCAACGTGAAGTCGTCGACGCGTTCTTCGCGGCCTCGCGCGACGGCGACTTCGACGCGCTCGTAGCTGTGCTGGACCGTGACGTCGTGCTGCGGTCCGATGGAGGGCTCGCGCGCCCCCGCATGACTATGGTTCTTCACGGTGCGCAGGCGGTGGCCCGGCAGGCATTCACCTCCAGCCGGCTCTCCCCGTTCGTCCGGCCCGCGCTCATCAACGGTGCGGCCGGCGTGGTGGTCGCACCACAGGGACAGCCGCAGTTCGTCATGGCCTTCACTGTCGCTGACGGGAAGATCGTCGCCATCGACGTCCTGTCCGACCCCGAACGCCTGGCGCAGATCGACCTGGCCGTGCTCGACGAGTAGCCAAGGCCAGGCATGCCTCGCGGCGGACCGCGCGACTTCCTCGCCGGGCCGGGGCCGGCTGTGCCTGGCTAGGGTGCCGCCGTGCCCGAGACGTTCGCGTTCCTGGAGCATGAGGGGCCGATCGCGTTCGCGCACCGCGGCGGCGCGGCCGACGGGTTGGAGAACTCGCTGGCCGCCTTCGGGCGAGCGGTGGAGCTCGGCTACCGGTACCTCGAGACCGACGTCCACGCGACCGCCGACGGCGTCCTGCTCGCCTTCCACGACCGGACTCTGGACCGGGTCACCGACCGGGCCGGCCGGGTCGCCGACCTCCCCTGGTCGACGGTGCGGCAGGCGCGCATCGGGGGCCGTGAGCCGATCCCCCTGCTCGAGGACCTCCTGGGCGGCTGGCCTGACATAAGGGTGAACGTGGACGTCAAGCACCCCGGGGCCATCGAGCCGCTGGTCGAGGTCGTCCGGCGCACCGGCTCCCTCGACCGGATCTGCGTCGCGTCGTTCTCCGAGCAGCGGCTGGCCGCCGTACGCCGGGAACTCGGCCCTCTGCTGTGCACCTCCCTGGGCACCCGCGGGGTCGCGCTGCTGCGTGCCGCGGCAACCCACCGTGGGC
>JBOGDX010000172.1:0-6459 GCA_050743225.1 Actinomycetes bacterium
CCGTCACCCGGTTCGTCCTCGTCAGCCGGCCGGCCCAGCCGCCGCTGCCGACCGGACACGACAAGACGTCGCTGGTGGCCTTCATCGCCGACGACCATGCCGGTGCGCTGCTGGAGGTGCTCACCGAGTTCGCCGTCCGCGGCGTGAACCTCACCCGTATCGAGTCGCGGCCGACCGGTGAGCGGCTCGGACGCTACTGCTTCTCGATCGACTGCGAAGGCCACGTCGACGACGTGCGGGTCGGCGAGGCGCTGACCGGGCTGCGCCGGGTGTGTCCCGACATCCGGTTCCTCGGCTCGTACCCACGGGCCGACCGGGGGCCGGCGGTCGAGGCGGCCGAGCGCGACGCCCACGACCGGGACACCGTCTACCGGGACGCCGCCGCCTGGCTCGGCCGGATCCGCAACGGCAAGCTCTGACCGCGGCTCACGGCACGCGGATCTGCAGCGCCTTCGGCTCGATCTGGATCTCCAGGGTCCGGCTGTCCTCGATGACGTCGCCGTCGAGCTGTCGCGGCTCGGGACGGCTGGCCTCGATGAGCACGTGCTGAGCCCGGAAGCGCTCCATCTTCCGGTCGGGTACGTCGGCGCGCCGGACGACACGACCCGTCACCCGAACCCAGTCGACGACGTTGCGCGGCGCGATGACCACCACGTCGAGGTAGCCGTCGTCCGGCCGCGCGTCGGGCAGCAGCGGGATGCCCGCCTGCAGCTTCCCGACGTTGCCCACGACCACGGTGCGCACTCTCCGGTGCATCGGCGTCCCGCCGTCGACGGTGATGGCGACGCGGACGCCGCGCCCGCGAAGGTGCTTGCCCGCCGACACGACGTACGCCGGCCAGCCGACTGCCTTCTTCAGCCCCTCGGGCGCGTCGCGCATGATCGCGGCGTCGAAGCCGAGGCCCGCCATCACGGCGAACTTGCGGTCATCGACCGCCCCGACGTCGATCTCGGCCGTCCGGCCGGAGATGCCGATCCGCAGCGCCGCCTCCTCGTCGCCCAGCGGCAGGTCCAGGTTGCGCGCCAGCAGGTTTCCGGTGCCGGCAGGCAGGATTGCCAGCGGCACGCCGCAGCCCGCGAGGGCCGTCACCGCGGCCATGACGGTGCCGTCGCCGCCGCAGACGAACACGACGTCGCACCCCTCCTGAACGGCGCGTTCGCACATCCCGATGCCCGGGTCGTCGACGGTGGTCTCCAGCCACAGCGGCTCGGCCCAGCGGTTCCTCGACATGAAGGCCTCGACCCGCGCGGTCATGCCGGGCAGATCGGGGACCTTCAGGGGGTTGTAGACGACGGCAGCGCGTCTCACCGTGTCCCGGCCGCCCCCACCGCCGTCCTGGGGGCCCCCGAAGGGTCCGGACTGCGGTCACCCCGACGCCATCCCCGCCCGAGCACGCTCGTCGCGGCGATGGTGATGCAGGCGAGGCCGTTGAGATAGGCCCCCGCGATGTCCGTGGGGTGGTGCATGCCGCGGTAGAGACGGCCGTAGGCGACCAGCAGCGGCACGGCGAGCAGCAGCGTGACGGAGAGGATCTTGACCCAGCGCCGCTGCACGTACCACAGGACGAGCAGCGCGCTGGCGACGAAGAGCGCCGTCGCCGCTCCGGTGTGACCGCTCGGGAAGCTCGACGTCGGAGGCGAGTCGTCAAGCTGCCTCACGTCCGGTCGCTTGCGGCTGATCGCGAGGGTGACGAGAAGGAAGACCAGTGCCTGGGCGGACACGGCGAGCACGAGGAAGACCGACAGCGTCCACTTCTTGGTCGCCAGCCGGAGCCCGACCGCGACGACCAGGAGCGCCGCGATGATCGCCGCGGTGTTGCCGAGGCCGGACAACAGGTAGGTGACGTCGTTCAACGTCGACGTGCGGTCCTCCGCCAGAGCTTCGTTGAGCTCGGCCTCCTCGCGGATGAGCGCGGACCGCTCGAACACCTTGGTCAGCAGGAGCCCGATGCCGACCAGCACGCCGTAGAGCACGGCGAGGAGTACGACCACCCGGACCGCCGTGCGGGCCACCCTGTTGAGCATGGGCGGAACCTACTCCGTCGCGGTCGGGGGATCGCTGATCGACGCGGCCGCCTCCGGCTCGACGCCCTCCTCGACCGTGGACGGCCGCCGTCCGTGCTCACGGCGCCAGACCTCGAACGCGATGGCCGTGCCGGCGATCGTGGCCAGCGCAACCGCCCAGCCCGCGATCACGTCGCTCACGTAGTGCACGCCGAGGGCGATCCGGTCGTACCCGGTGAGCAGCACCAGCGCCGCGCCGACGGAGTAGGCGACGGTCTTGCCCCTCCGGGTGAGAACGGGGAGGAACACGAGAATGAGGATCCCCACGCAGAGCATCGAGTTCAGGGCATGTCCGCTCGGGAAGCTGTAGCCGCTCGCGCTCGCCACGGGTTCCGGGAACGCGGGACGGGATCGTTCGACGAGCAGCTTGAGGAGCACGCCGAGCGTGCCCCCGACGGCGGCGGTGACCACCGCCCACAGGGCCAGACGCCGGGCCTGCCGTCGCCACAGCCAGACGGCGGTCGCCAGCACGGTGATCCGGAAGAACCACGGGCTGGTCACGACCGCGGTGACCTCGAGGGCGTCGACCACTGTCGGGTCGTCGCGCACTGCCTTGTTCAGGTCGTCAGCGACGCCGCGGTCGAGACGATCGAGCGGCTCCCACTCCGAGAGCACGAGAAGCATCAGCAGGGTGAACGGCACGGCGACGACGACCGCGGCCACGGCGCCCATCGCGAGGCGTGCGACCAGCCCTCGCTCGGGTCGGCCGGCCGGCGTCCGGGCGTCCGCCGGTCGGTACAGGCTGCGCAGCACGTACCCGTCGTACCCCATCCAGCGCACTTCGGCACCCGGCAACCTCACCCACCTGCAAGATCGTGAGCGACCTTGTTGCACGACCCGCCGGCGTGTCCGCGCCGGAAGGTCGCTCCGGAGCGTCAGGCGCTGGCTCAGGCGCGGGCGTCAGCCGCCGAGCCGTCCGAGCATCCCGCCCACCCCGCCGCTCTGGCCGCCCCCCGACTGACCGCTCGTGCGGGGTGGGTTCTCGCTGGGTTGGACTATCACGAAACCCTGCCCGGAGAACGCCAGCTGGAAGCTCTCGCCGGAGCTGCGGCCAAGCATCGCCATCGGCTTGAAGCCCCCGGAGTGGATCGAGGTCTGCAGCGAGGCCGACCAGGCGACCACGGCATCGGTGTCGACGTACGTCGGTGCGTCGACGGTCAGCACCACCGGGGTCCCACGGGTGGTGATCGCCAACTTCCCGGTGCCGGTGAAGTAGGTGTTGAAGAGCCCGCCGCCGAGCATGCCGGCGTTGCCGATCATCTTGATGTCCCACTGCAGCGACGGCTCGAAGGCAAGCACGCTCACGCCGTTGACCGACATGCCGTCGGTCCCGTCGAGCTCGATCACGTGGACGTCGGAGGCGAAGTCCGCGAAGAACACGTCGCCGGACCCGGTGACCCGCATGAGGTCGACGCCCTCGCCCGTGACGGCCTTCTTCAGCATCTTGCCGATGCCGCCGGCCGACTGGTAGTCGAAGGACATCTGCCCTTGGTGGGCGACCATCGAGCCCTGCCGGGCCATCACGGTCCCGCCGTTGAGCGACACCTTGAGCATCTTGGAGTTCTGCAGCCCGAACCCGTCGGGCGACGTCGACTCGAGGTACTCCTGGCTGAAGAGTGAGCTGCGCACGTGGGTCTCCTCCCGGATGTCGTCCTGGGGACGGTATTGCCTGGGGCGCCCTCGTGCAGGGTGGATACCCTCACCGGGTGCTCGATCCCAGGCTGATCCGCGACGACCCCGAGGCCGTCCGCGTCTCGCAGCGCGCCCGCCGCGAGGACCCCGGTCTGGTGGACGCGGTGCTCTCGGCAGACGAGGTGCGGCGCAGCGCGATCGCAGCCTTTGACCGGCTCCGGGCCGAGCAGAAGTCGCTGGGTCGCGAGGTCGCCAAGGCGACCGGCGACGAGAAGGCTGTGCTGCTGGCGCGGACCAAGCAGCTCGCCGCTGACGTGCGGGCCGCCGACAACGCGCAGAACGAGTCGTTGGCGACGTACGACGCGCTGGTCAGGCAGCTGTCCAACATCGCCGAGCCGGGCGTCCCCGAGGGCGGTGAGGACGACTACTCCGTCCTCGAGCACGTGGGGGAACCTCCCCAGTTCGACTTCGACCCGCTCGACCACCTCGAGCTCGGGCAGCGGCTCGGGGCGATCGACACCGAACGCGGGGCGAAGGTGTCGGGTGCCCGGTTCTACTACCTCACCGGCGTCGGCGCGCAGCTGCAGCTCGCGATGCTGAACCTCGCGATGGCACAGGCTTCCGACTCGGGGTTCGTGCCCGTCGTACCGCCGGTGCTCGTCCGTCCCGAGGCCATGGAGGGCACCGGTTTCCTCGGCCAGGCGGCCGAGAACGTCTACCACCTGCCGGAGGAGGACCTGTACCTCGTCGGGACGTCGGAGGTGCCGCTCGCGGCCTTCCACATGGACGAGGTCATCGAGGCCGACCGGCTGCCGCTGCGCTATGCCGGCTGGTCGAGCTGCTTTCGCAAGGAGGCCGGGTCCTATGGCAAGGACACCCGAGGCATCCTGCGCGTCCACCAGTTCGACAAGGTCGAGATGTTCTCCTACGTGCGCCCGGAAGACGCGGCCGCGGAGCACCAGCGGCTGCTGGCGTGGGAGAAGGAGATGCTCGCCAAGGTCGAGCTTCCGTACCGGGTCGTCGACGTCGCGGCGGGAGACCTGGGGTCGTCGGCGGCGCGCAAGTACGACTGCGAGGCCTGGGTGCCGACCCAGGGCCGCTACCGCGAGCTCACGTCGACGTCCAACTGCACGACGTTCCAGGCCCGCCGGTTGCGGGTGCGGATGCGCGACGGCGATGGCGTACGCCCGCTCGCGACCCTCAACGGCACCCTGGCGACCACCCGGTGGATCGTGGCGATCCTCGAGAACCACCAGCAGGCGGACGGGTCGGTCGTCGTGCCGCAGGCGTTGCGGCCATACCTCGGCGGTCGCGAGGTGCTCGAGCCGGTCGACAAATGACCGACGAGTCGGGCGAGCCTTCGGTCGACGAGCTGCGCGCGCTCTGCCCTCGCCACCTCGGCGGGCATGGCCGCCGCCTGCCGGCTCAGGTCCTCGCCGAGATCCGGGACGAGATCGGCGACGTGGCGCCGGACCGTTACGGCGAGGGCGGCGTGGTCGCCGAGCTCGAGGGGGAGGTCCGTGACCTGCTTGGCAAGCCCGCGGCGGTCTTCATGCCGAGCGGGACCATGGCGCAGCAGATCGCGCTGCGGGTGCATGCCGACCGCACCGGGCGACGCACGGTGCTCTGGCACCCCACCAGCCATCTCGAGCTGCACGAGGACCAGGCAGCCACCCGGCTGCACGGGCTGCACCCCCGGCCGGTGGGCGACCCGCGGCGGCTGATGTCGATCGGCGACCTGGAGGGGGGCGCCGAGTACGCCGCCGCGCTGCTCGTCGAGCTGCCGCAGCGCGAGATCGGCGGCCGGCTGCCGTCGTGGGACGACCTCGTCGCGCAGACGTCGCTGGCCCGTTCGCACGGCACCGCGGTGCATCTCGACGGCGCCCGTCTGCTCGAGTGCCTGCCGTTCTACGACCGGACGGCAGCCGACGTGGCGGGGCTGTTCGACAGCGTCTACCTGTCGCTCTACAAGGGCCTCGGTGGCGTCGCCGGCTGCGTGCTCGCGGGGGACGACCAGCTGGTGGCCGAGGCCCGGGAGTGGCGGCACCGGCACGGCGGCACGCTGTTCGCGATGTGGCCGTACGCCGCGGCCGGGCTCGCCGGGCTGCGCCGGAGGGCGCCGTTGATGGCGTCGTACGTCGCCCAGGCGCGGGCCATCGCCGCCGAGCTGTCCGGGCTGGACGGGGTGGAGGTCGTCCCCGACCCGCCGCCGACCCCGATGATGCACCTGTACCTCCGCGCCGACAGCGACGCGCTCGGTGCGGCGATGCGCCGTCTCGCGCTCGACGAGGGCCTGTGGACCTGGCCGCGACCCGTCGCGACCGACCTCCCGTCGTGGCAGGTCGTCGAGCTCACCGTCGGCGACGCGACGATGGAGTGGACGCCCGCCGAGGCCCGGGACCTCGTCGCCCGACTGCTGAAGGCCGCCGGCTAGACCTGCGGGAGCCGGGTCAACGGCTCGGCGAAGCGCTCGTCGCTGACCTCCTCGTCGACCATCCGGCCGCCGAGGAAGTCGTCGTACGCTGCCATGTCGAAGTGCCCGTGCCCGCACAGTGCCGTGAGGATCACCTTCGACTCGCCCGACTCCTTGCACGCCAGCGCCTCCCGGATCGCCGCGGCCAGCGCGTGCGTCGGCTCGGGCGCGGGCACGATGCCCTCGGTCCGGGCGAACTGCACGGCCGCGGCGAAGCACTCGGTCTGCGGGATCGCGACTGCCTCCATCAGCCCGAGCTCGTAGACGTGGGAGATGAGCGGGCTCATGCCG
>JBOGDX010000173.1:0-6439 GCA_050743225.1 Actinomycetes bacterium
GGGCGCACCTGGCAGGTGACCGGCACCGCGACGGTGGGACGTCCGTCGTCGGCGGTGCGCATCGACACGGTCACCGTGGCCTACGACGACGGCGACACCGAGACCTACCAGCTGCCCCTGGCGTCCTACCCCGAGCCCGCCACGCATCTCGTGCACGCGTTGGTCGGGGAGGAAGTGGACGATGCGGGGTCGACCTGGTTCGTCTACGACGCGCTGCACGACAAGGACAGCACCGGGCTCTGGGTCGAGGGCATCGAGACCGGCCGGACCGGCCCGGGCTTCGCCTTCCACCGCGAGCCGACGGCGACCACGCTGCCGCCCGGCGGGCCGTCGATCGTCGTCGGCGCCGAGCAGAGCAACACGTCGCTGATCTTCGGCGACTCGCTCATCGTCAAGGTGTTCCGGAAGGTCTCTGCCGGGCTGAACCCCGACATCGAGATGCACAGCGCGCTGGCCGCTGCGGGCAGCACCCACATCGCGCCGCCCCTCGGCTGGCTGGAAGGTCACTGGCACGACCCCTCTGCCCAGGGCCTCGACGGCGAGGTCACGGCGAGCCTGGCCATGTCGCAGGTCTATCTCAAGGGGGCGACCGACGGCTGGGAGCTCGCACTCACCAGCGTGCGCGACCTCTACGCCGAGGCAGACCTGCACGCTGACGAGGTCGGCGGCGACTTCGCCGGAGAGGCCAGCCGGCTCGGGGCGGCGACGGCCGAGGTGCACTCGGCGCTGGCGAGCGCGCTGCCGACGGGGCGCCTCGACCGCAAGGAGGTCGCCGCCCTGGCAGAGGGCATGCGGACGCGGCTGGACCGCGCGGCGGCCGACGTACCCGACCTGCGGCGCTTCGCCGACCCGCTGCGGTCGGCCTACGACGACCTGGCTGCTCTGGACGACCCCGTGGACGTGCAGCGGGTCCACGGCGACTTCCACCTGGGCCAAGTGATGCGCACGCTCGAGGGATGGAAGCTGCTGGACTTCGAGGGGGAGCCGGCCCGGCCCCTGGCCGAGCGCCGGGCGCTGGAGCCGCCGGTCAAGGATGTGGCCGGGATGCTGCGGTCCTTCGACTACGCCGCCCGACACCTGCTGGCCGACCACCCGACCGACTCGCAGCTCGCATACCGCGCCACCGAGTGGGCAGACCGCAACCGGGAGGCCTTCCTCGCGGGATATGCCCGTGCCGGCGGGCGCAACCCGCGCGAGCAGCCCGTGCTGCTGCGAGCGTTCGAGATCGACAAGGCGGTCTACGAGGTGCTCTACGAGGCTCGTAACCGTCCGACCTGGTTGCAGATCCCCATGACGGCGATCAAGCGGCTCGCCGCGGAGGAGTGACACCGACGATGCCCCAGGGAACCGAGCGTGCCGCGCCCGCGACCGCGCCGGCGAGCGCCGACGACCTTCGCCGCCTGGTCTCCGGGATCCACCACGACCCGCACGCGATCCTGGGTCCGCACCCGCACGACGGCGGGGTCACGGTGCGCACCCTGCGGCCGTGGGCCACGGCGGTGTCGGTGGTCCTCGGGGACGTGCGTCACGAGATGCGGCACGAGGGCTACGGCGTCTGGGGCGCGGTGCTGCCCGGCGGCACCGTCCCCGACTACCGGCTCGAGATCGCCTACGACGGGCCGTCGCGGGTGGTCGACGACCCCTACCGGTTCCTCCCGACGCTGGGTGAGATCGACCTCCACCTGATCGGCGAGGGCAGGCACGAGGAGCTGTGGCGCGTCCTGGGTGCCCACACCCGCTCCTACGACGGCCTGGCAGGCACCGTGCGCGGCACGTCGTTCGCCGTGTGGGCTCCCAGGGCGCAGGGCGTCCGCCTCGCCGGCGACTTCAACTACTGGGACGGCCGGGCCCACCCCATGCGTGCCATGGGATCCACCGGCGTCTGGGAGCTCTTCGTGCCGGGGGTCGGCGACGGAACGCACTACAAGTTCGAGGTCCTCGGGCAGGACGGCGTCTGGCGGCACAAGGCCGACCCGGTGGCGTTCCGCGCCGAGACCCCGCCCGCAACGGCGTCGGTGGTCTTCAGCTCGGACTATGAGTGGGGTGACGGGGAGTGGATGCGCGAGCGCGCCGAGGGCGACCCGCTCACCAGTCCCATGAGCACGTACGAGGTGCACCTCGGCTCGTGGCGTCAGGGGCTCGGCTACCGCGAGCTGGCGGACGAGCTCGTCGGACACGTGACCTACCTCGGCTTCACGCACGTCGAGCTCATGCCCGTGGCGGAGCACCCGTTCGGCGGATCATGGGGCTACCAGGTGTCGTCGTACTTCGCACCCACGTCCCGCTTCGGCAGTCCGGACGACTTCCGCTACCTCGTCGACCGGCTGCACCAAGCCGGCATCGGCGTGATCGTCGACTGGGTGCCGGCTCACTTCCCCAAGGACGCTTGGGCGCTCGCCCGCTTCGACGGGACGGCCCTGTACGAGCACCCCGACCCGCGTCGGGGCGAACAGCCGGACTGGGGGACGTACGTCTTCAACTTCGGGCGCACGGAGGTGCGCAACTTCCTCGTCGCCAACGCCCTGTACTGGCTCGAGGAGTTCCACATCGACGGCCTGCGAGTCGACGCGGTCGCGTCGATGCTCTACCTCGACTACTCCCGCAAGGACGGCGAGTGGGTGCCCAACGAGTTCGGCGGCCGCGAGAACCTCGAGGCGGTGTCATTCCTGCAGGAGGTCAACGCCACGGCCTACAAGCGGGTGCCCGGCATCGTCACGATCGCCGAGGAGTCGACCTCCTGGCCGGGCGTCACCCGGCCCACGCACCTCGGCGGGCTGGGGTTCGGCTTCAAGTGGAACATGGGCTGGATGCACGACACGCTCGGGTACCTGTCCCACCCGCCCATCTACCGGCAGTACCACCACCACCAGATGACGTTCTCGATGATGTACGCCTACTCCGAGAACTACGTCCTGCCGATCTCCCACGACGAGGTGGTGCACGGCAAGGGCTCGCTGCTGCGCAAGATGCCCGGCGACCGGTGGCAGCAGCTGGCCAACCTGCGCGCGTACCTCGCCTTCATGTGGGCCCATCCCGGCAAGCAGCTGCTGTTCATGGGCTCCGAGCTCGGCCAGGAGTCGGAGTGGGCGGAGTCCCGCTCGCTGGACTGGTGGCTCATGGACAACCCGGACCACCGCGGTGTGCAGACCCTCGTGCACGACATGAACGGCGTGTACGCCGGAACACGCGCGCTCTGGTCGCGCGACGCCGACCCGGCCGGCTTCGAGTGGATCGACGCGAACGACGCCAGCAACAACATGTTCTCCTTCCTCCGCCGGGGCGACGACGGCTGCGTGCTCGCGTGCCTGTCGAACTTCGCCGCGGTCCCCCACGAGGGCTACCGCGTGGGCCTGCCGTTCCCGGGTCGCTGGGACGAGGTGCTCAACACCGACGCCGAGGCCTACGTCGGCAGCGGCGTCGGGAACCTTGGGGCGGTCGAGGCCCTTGCCGAGAGCTGGCACGGGCTGCCGGCCTCGGCCACGCTTCGCGTGCCGCCGCTCGGGACGGTGTGGCTGCACCACGAGCCACCGTCCTGACGCCAGAGGCTGGTACCCGGTGCCCATCCAGCTTGAGCGGGCAGCTGTACGTTTGCCAGCCTCACGCGCGGGAGACAGTGGCACAGACGCCCCCTGCCGATCTGAACGGAGCTACGACGTGAACACCCGAATGATCGCCATCCTCGCCCTGGTCATCGCCGTCATCCTGGTCATCATCCTGGTCGTGTAGCGGGCGCCGCGGGACTCCTAGAACGGCGGGACTCCTAGAACAGCGCGTTGGCCAGCGCGGTGCGCGCCCTCGCGACCCGATCGTCCTGGCTGCCCACGAGCTCGAACAGGCCGACCAGGTGCGTGCGCGCCCGGTCCCGGTCCTCACCGGACGTACGCCGGACCAGGTCGATGAGCCGCGAGAACGCGTCCTCGACCTGCCCGCCGAGAAGGTCGAGGTCGGCCGCCTCGGTCTGCGCCTGCACGTCGTCAGGGCGGGCCACCGCTGCCTCGCGTACGGCCCGGTCGTCGAGGGCCTGGGTTCGGCGCAGCAGCTCTACCTGGCCGAGCCCGGCCCGCGCGTCCACGTCGCCCGGGTCCGCATCGAGCAGGGAGCGGTAGGCCGCCGCGGCAGCGTCCAGGTCGCCGCGCTCGATCGCGTCGTAGGCATCGTCGTAGCGCGGGTCCCCGGCTGGCTCCGGGTCGGGGGCCGGCTCCGGGACGTCGCCCGTGGCCAGCCGGCCGGTGACTCCGTTGGCCTCGGCGACCCGCAGCAGCTCGTCGAGGTACTGCCGGACCTGTGCCTCGGGCAGGGCGCCTTGGAACAGCGGGATCGGCTGGCCCTTCACGACCGCGAACACCGCCGGGATGCCCTGCACCTGGAATGCCTGTCCGAGCCGCTGGTTGGCGTCCACGTCGACCTTGGCGAGCAGCCAGCGTCCCTCGTCGGCGACGGCGAGACGCTCGAGGATCGGGCTCAGCTGCTTGCACGGCCCGCACCAGTCGGCCCAGAAGTCGATGACGACCGGCACGTCCATCGAGGCATCGATCACGACCGACTGGAAGTCGGCCTCCCCCACATCAACCACCACAGCGCCCGCACCGACCGGCGCGCCGTCGCCGACGGCCCCTGAAGGCGGTGCCGCCGGGCGGGCGAGGGAGGACAGGTCCACAGCGCCATGGGGGTTGAAGGTGGGCTGACTCATGTCCCCATCCTCCCTCAGCAGCCCACCGATCGCCGCAGCGGGCTTAGGCGCGGCCGGGCACTCGGACACGGTGATCACGTGCCCAGCCCGGAGGTAACCTCGTGACCGTGGACCTGTCCATGCTGCTGACCGTCGTCATCGGCTTCGTGACGGTCAACCTCCGTGACCCGGTCGCCGACATCGGCGCCCGCATCACGCGGCTCGAGGACCGCCTCAGCGGCAGCACCGGCTGACGGCCGCGGCTAGAAGCGCGGCGGCTCGCGGTAGTCGCCCCACTCGGTGCGCAGCGCCTCGCAGACCTCGCCGAGGGTCGCCTCGGCCCGCACGGCGTCCAGCATCGCCGGCAGCATGTTCCGCTCGGTGCGGGAGACCTCGACCATGCGGGCGAGCGCGGCGTCGATCGCCTCCCGGTCGCGGCCCGCACGCCGGTCGGCGAGCACCCGCCGCTGCTCCCGCTCCACCTCGTGGGAGACGCGCAGGATCTCCAGGGGCTCCTCGACCGTCTTGGTGTGGCAGTTGACGCCGACGATCTTCTTCTCGCCCTTCTCCAACGCCGTCTGGTAGGTGAAGGCGGCCTCCGCGATCTCGGACATGAACCAGCCGTCCTCGATCCCCCGAAGCAGCCCCGAGGTGATGGAACCGTCCGAGCCCATCTCCCGGATCCGGGAGAAGATCGCCTCCGCCTCGGCCTCGATCTTGTCCGTCAGCGCCTCGACGTACCACGAGCCGCCGAGCGGGTCGGCGACGTTGACGACGCCGGTCTCCTCCATGATCACCTGCTGGGTGCGCAGGGCGATCTCCGCGGCCTTCTCGCTCGGCAGCGCCAGGACCTCGTCGAGGGCGTTGGTGTGCAGGGAGTTCGTGCCGCCGAGGACCGCGGACAGCGCCTCGACCGCCGTCCGCACGATGTTGTTGTCCGGCTGCTGCGCGGTCAGGCTCACCCCGGCGGTCTGCGTGTGAAACCGGAGCCACTGCGCGTTGTCCGTCGTCGCGCCGTAGACGTCGCGCATCCACCGCGCCCAGATCCGGCGGGCGGCACGGAACTTCGCGATCTCCTCGAAGAAGTCGACGTGCGCGTCGAAGAAGAACGACAGGCCGGGCCCGAACATGTCCACGTCCAGGCCCCGGGACTGGCCCAGCTCGACGTAGCCGAAACCGTCGGCCAGGGTGAACGCCAGCTCCTGCGCCGCGGTCGAGCCGGCCTCGCGGATGTGGTAGCCGGAGACGCTCAACGGCTTGTACGCCGGGATGTGCTCGACGCAGTACTCCATCAGGTCGCCGATGAGCCGAAGATGCGGCTCGGGCGGGAACAGCCACTCCTTCTGCGCGATGTACTCCTTGAAGATGTCGGTCTGCAGGGTGCCGTTGAGCACTGAGAGGTCGACGCCCTGCCGCTCCGCCGCGACGAGGTACATGCAGAACACCGGCACCGCCGGGCCGCTGATCGTCATCGACGTGGTCACGTCGCCGAGCGGGATGTCGGAGAACAGCACGTCCATGTCCGCGGCCGAGTCGATCGCCACCCCGCAGTGGCCGACCTCTCCGAGCGACTGGGCGTCGTCGGAGTCGCGGCCCATCAGCGTCGGCATGTCGAAGGCGACGCTGAGCCCGCCCCCACCGGCGGCCAGGATCATCTTGTAGCGCTGGTTGGTCTGCGACGCGTTGCCGAAGCCGGCGAACTGCCGGATCGTCCACGTCCGGCCCCGATAGCCGGTGGGGTACAACCCCCGCGTGAACGGGAACTCCCCC
>JBOGDX010000174.1:0-6417 GCA_050743225.1 Actinomycetes bacterium
TCCGCACCCCGCCCAACATCGTGCGCCGGGAGACCTTGGGGATCCCCGCGCAGGCCGTCAGCGTCCTCGTGCGCCACCTGCCGCCCCGGCTGGTCGACCTGCTGCTCGCTGCGGTGCAGCGCGTGTCGGTCCCCGACCTGACCGCCCACGGTCTGCCTCGCCCGGGCGTCGGTGTCTACACCCGGATCCTGCGCGACGACACGATCCCCATCCTGGACGTCGGGCTCATCGACGCCGTCCGGGGAGGAACGGTGCGCGTGGTCCCCGCCGTCGACGGGTTCGACGGTCCGCACGTGTGCCTTGCCGACGGCTCGGTGGTGGTGCCCGACGTGGTGGTCGTCGCCACCGGGTACACGCGCGGGCTCGAGCAGCTGGTGGGCCACCTGGGGGTGCTGCGTCCCGACGGCCGGCCGGCCGTACGCGGCGACGTGACGCACCTGCGGGCGCCAGGGATGTGGTTCACCGGCTACACCAACCCCATCAGCGGCATGCTGCGTGAGCTCGGTCTCGACGCCCGCCGGATCGCCCGCGCCGTCGCGAGCTCGACCTGACGGGGGACGGGGTGAAACGCGGAGGCGGTTGACGAGACAGAGGGTGCATGCCGGAGCTGCCGCCCACCTCCCTGCTGGTCGAGACGCGCAAGTCGCTGCACCGGGTCGCCGAGCACGTGCTCAGCGCGGCCCTCAAGACCGCTACCGGACATATCGCCCTGGAGCCCGGTCCGGGCGGCGTCCGAACACCCCCGCTTCCCGACGGATCGGTCCTAGCGGTCGAGGGCACCGACATCACGGTCACCGGACCCGGGGTCGCGCGCCGTGCGCAGCTCAGCACGGTGGCGCACGCCGCCCACCTGGCGGGCACCGTCCCCGGCTTCCCGTGGACCAAGCACCCGCCGGCCACCCCGTTAGAGCCGGACGCGCGGCTCGCCGTCGATGCCGCGTCGGCCCAGGTGCTGGCCGACTGGTTCGCGCTCGGCGCGGAGGCGATGGGCGCGCTGGCCCGCGAGATCCCGGAGGACGGGCCCGGGCCGGCGCACGTCTACCCGGAGCACTTCGACCTCGGCATGGTGGCCGCGGAGGTCAACTACGGCGCCTCGCCGGGCGACGAGGCGATCGAGCTGCCGTACCTCTACGTCGGCCCCCACGAGGGCCCACCGGCCGAGGACGACTTCTGGAACGCGCCCTTCGGCGCGTACCGCACCATCCACGACGTCACGACACCACAGGATGCGCTGGCCTTCTTCCGGGCCGGGCGTGACCGGGTGCGCGACCTTCGCGACAAGACGAGGAGCAGCGCATGAAGGGACTGCGGGGCAAGGTCGCCGTCGTCACGGGCGGCAGCTCGGGCATCGGCCAGGCGATCGCGATCCGCCTGGGCCAGGAGGGTGTCGACGTCGCCATCAACTACGTCGGGCGACCCGAGGGAGCCGAGGAGACCAAGGAGGCGATCGAGGAGGGCGTCGACACCTGCATGAAGCAGATGGCCGAGCTCGAGACCCGGCCGATCCTCGTCGCGGCGGACGTGTCGGACGAGTCGCAGGTCGAGTCGATGTTCGCCACCGTTCGAGAGGAGTACGGCCGGATCGACTTCCTCATCAACAACGCGGGCATCCAGATCGCCGAGGACACCGAGAAGCTGTCGGCCGCCGACTTCGACAAGGTGCTCGCCGTCAACCTGCGCGGTTCGTTCCTTTGCGCCCAGCAGGCGATCCGCCACTTCCTCGACTCCGGTCGCGGCGGTGCGATCGTCAATGTCTCCAGCGTCCACCAGGTGATCCCGAAGCCTCGCTTCCTCGGGTACTCGGTCTCCAAGGGGGGCATGCAGAACCTCACGCACACCCTGGCGCTCGAGTTCGCGGCGCGAGGGATCCGGGTCAACAGCATCGGACCCGGTGCCACCGTCACACCGATCAACCGGTCGTGGGTCGACGACCCGGTCAAGCGCGCGGCCGTCGAGAGCCACATCCCGATGCGCAGGGCGGGCGACGCGGAGGAGATGGCGGCCGCAGCTACCTTCCTCTGCTCCGACGAGGCCGCCTACATCACCGGGCAGACGTTGTTCGTCGACGGCGGCCTCACCCTCTACCCGTCCTTCGAGACGACCTGGTCCAGCGAATGAGCGTGACCGACGTCGTGAACGTCCCGGCGCAGGTGGAGCGCTGGTGGCCGTCTCGGTACGGCGACGGCGACGAGGCCGGCGCCCTGAACGAGATCACCCCGGCGAAGGTGCTGGAGGCCGTGTCACTGGTCCGCACGGGAGTGGTGCACGACCTGGCTCATGTGCTGCACGCCGACATCCCTGCGTTCCCCGGCCGTACGTTCCGCCAGTACCTCACGACGAACGCCCACCAGGTGAACCGTCGCCGGCCCGACGCCGGCGCCGCCGGCTGGGGCCGCAACGACGTCAACTGGATCGTCGAGCAGGTCACCGCGACCCAGCAGATGGGCACGCACATGGATGCGCTCAACCACTTGCAGGTGGGTGACAGGACGTACAACGGCTACCGGCTCGCCGACATCGTCGAGGAGCACGGCACCAACCGGCTCGGCGTCGACACCCTTCCCCAGGTCGTAACCCGTGGGCTGCTCCTTGACATCGCTGCCGTCCGGGGTGTCGAGCGACTGCAGCCCGGCGACGTCGTCACCCCAGCCGACTTCGACGCCGCACTGGCTGCGGACGGCCTGACGGTGCGTCCCGGAGACGCGGTCCTGTTCCACACGGGATGGGGCTCGTTGTGGGGCGTCGACAACGAGAGGTACGGCGGTGGCCAGCCCGGCCCGGGCCTGGCGCTCGCCCGTCGCCTGGCGGATGAGCGAGTCGCGCTGACGGGCGGCGACACATGGAGCTACGGGCCGGTGCCCGCTGAGGACCCGGCCCGGCCGTTCGTTGTCCCACAGACGCTCAACACCCACCACGGCGTCGTCGTGGTCGAGAACCTTCGCCTCACGGACCTGGCCGCGGCCGGAGTCCACGAGTTCCTGCTCGTCATCTCCCACGCCAAGCTGCGCGGCGCCACCGGTGCCTGGGTCGCGCCGCTGGCGATCGTCTGACCTCCAGCCGACAGGCACACGCCCCCAGGGAGCATCACCATGCCAACCGACCACTACGACGTCATCGTCATCGGGTCCGGTGCAGGCGGCGGCACTCTGACCCACGCCCTCGCCCCGACCGGCAAGCGGGTCCTGCTGCTCGAGCGCGGCGACTGGATGCCACGCGAACGGGAGAACTGGGACTCCCAGGCCGTCTGGATCGACAAGCGCTACGCGAACTCCGGCAAGTGGACCGACGCGGGGACCGGCAAGACGTTCACGCCCAAGCAGCACTACTACGTCGGCGGCAACACCAAGGTCTACGGCGGGATCCTGTTCCGGTTTCGCGAGCGGGACTTCGACGAGATCCGCCACGTGGACGGCATCTCGCCGGCGTGGCCGATCTCCTACGCCGACCTGGAGCCGTGGTACGACCGGGCTGAGCGGCTCTACCAGGTGCACGGGCAGCGAGGCACCGACCCCACCGAGCCTCCCGCGGCCACGCCCTACCCGTTCCCCGCGATCTCGCACGAGCCGAGGATCCAGCAGCTGTCGAACGACCTCCGGGCCGCCGGGCTGAGCCCTTTCCCGCTGCCCAACGGCATCCTGATCGACGAGGCGGCACCGTGGCGCTCGGCCTGCATCCGGTGCGCCACGTGCGACGGCTATGCCTGCCCGACCAACGGGAAGGCGGATGCGGCCGTGATCGCCGTCGAGCCGGCGCTGCGCTACCCGAACGTCACCCTCCTCACCAACTCCGTTGTCACCCGCCTGGACGCGGACCGACCCGGCAGGTCGGTCACCGGCGTCGTGGTGACCCGCGACGGTCAGGAGGAGCGCTACTCGGCCGATGTCGTTATCGTCGCCGCGGGCGCGATCAACTCCGCTGCACTGCTGCTCCGCTCCACGAGTGACGCGCACCCCGACGGGCTCGGAAACGGGTCCGGTCAGGTCGGGCGGCACCTTATGCTGCACAACAACTCGTCGCTCATCGCCTTCTCCAAGCAGCCCAACCCGACCAAGTTCCAGAAGACGCTGGGCATCAACGACTTCTACTTCGGCGACACCGACAGCGACTGGCCCTACCCGCTCGGTGCCATGCAGATGCTCGGGAAGAGCGACGCCACGCTGATCGGGTTCGACGTCAAGGACGCCACCGACCCGGCCGAGGTGGCCCGGCACGCCCTGGACTTCTGGCTCACGACCGAGGACCTCCCACTGCCCGACAACCGGGTCACCGTCGACCGCGAGGGCGCGATCAGCCTGCGGTACACACCCACCAACCTCGAGGCCCACCAGCGACTGCGGGCCAAGTTCGAGAGCCTGCTCTCGGCGATGCAGTGCCGCGACGCCGTCTACGAGAACCTGTCGTACGTCGGGGGGCGGCTCGGCCTTTCGGGGGTCGCGCACCAGAACGGCACGGTCCGCTTCGGCCCCGACCCGGCGACCTCGGCGCTCGACCTCGACTGCAAGCTGCACCAGCTCGACAACGTCTACGTCGCGGACTCCAGCTTCTTCGTGTCGAGCACGGCCGTGAACCCGACCCTGACCATCATCGCCAACGCGTTGCGGGTCGCCGAGACGGTTGCCGGCCGCTTGGGCGCCAGCACCCTGGTCGACCGCCGCGTTGAGCTGCCCCAGCAGGGCGTCGCCCTGAGCAGCGGAGTGCGCTCGTGATGACACCCGCGCTGGCCCGTGTAGCGCGCGGCGAGAGCGGCTTCACGACGTACGACCGATCGTTCGGCGACGTGCTCGGTGCCTCGCCGCGCCTGCACCACGTCGTGGACGTCGACGCGCACGAGGGCCCCGTCTACTCGGCCACCGAGGACGCGCTCTACTTCACGTCCCGACCCACCCTCGGACAGGTGCGCATCAAGCGGCTGCAGCTGGACGGGACCGCCTTCCCGCGCTCCGCGCGCGACATCTCGGTCGTGCCGGCCGACACCGTCGCCGCCAACGGGATGACGGGCGGGCCGAGCGGCTCGCTGCTGGTCTGCGAGCAGGGCTCGATGACCCGGAGCGCGCGGATCAGCCAGGTCGATCCGACCACGGGCCGGACCGCCGCCGTGGTCACCGGGTGGCGGGGGCTGCCCCTCAACTCGCCCAATGACGTGGTCGTGGGCACGGACGGCTCGGTGTGGTTCACCGATCCCTCGTACGGCCACCTCCAGGGCTTCCGGCCGCAGCCGAAGGTCGGCGACTTCGTCTACCGGCACGACCCCGAGACCGGAGCGACCGAGGTCGTCGACGACTCGTTCGACAAGCCCAACGGCATCGCGTTCTCGCCCGACGGAGGGGTCCTCTACGTGACTGACAGCGGGGCAAACCAGGAGCCGGGCAGCTTCCACGTCGGCCGTCCGCACCACGTCGTCGCCTTCGATGTCATCGGCGGTCGCCGGCTGACAAACAGACGGGTGCTCGCGGTGACCACACCCGGGTTCCCTGACGGGCTCAAGGTCGACGTCGCAGGCCGGGTGTACGTGTCGTCGCTCTCGGGGGTGCAAGTACTCAGCCCGGCCGGCGACCTGCTCGGACAGGTCGACTTGCCAGGAGCCGTGAACTTCGCGTTCGGCGGCCCTGCGCGCAACGTGCTCTACATCACCAGCGACACGGCCGTGTGGGCCGCAGTCCTCGACACGCAAGGAACGTGACCGCCATGAAATCCGCCACATCCCCCCTCCTCCGCTCGCGCCGCGTCATGACGACCGAGGGAGTCGACGCCGTGGCAGCGGCCGCGCACCGCTTCGCGGTCGACCGGGGCCACCGGGTCGTCATCGCCGTCGTCGACGCCTCCGGCCGACTGCTGGCCCTGCGGCGCACACCGGACGCGCAGCCGGCGAGCGACCAGGTCGCCGTCGACAAGGCCCGCACCGCGGCGATCTTCGTCCGGCCGAGCCGGGAGATCGAGGAGCAGGTGAGCGCCGGCCGGATCGGGGCTCTGGCGCTGCACGGCGCCCGCGCGCTGATCGGCGGGATCCCGCTCACCGTCGGCGACGAGGTCGTCGGCGCAGTCGGTACCAGCGGCGAGACCACGAGCGAGGACGAGGAGGTGTCGTTCGCGGGCGCTGCGGCGACGTTCACGACAACCGAGGTCCCGGCGCTCACCGCGGCCGCCGCACGACTCGTGGCCGACGCGGTCGACGGCGTCGCTAGCCAGCGCGGCGTGGCCCCCGTCGTGGCCGTCGTCGACGCGGGCGGGGACCTGATGTCCGTCGCCCGGCCGGACGCCGCACAGGTCGCCAGCGTCGGCGTCGCCATCGATAAGGCCAGGACGGCGGCCCTGTTCCGCCGGCCCAGCAGGGACTTCGAGGAGCAGGCCAGCGGCGGCCGGCCGTCCGCGCTGCACCTGGCCGGCGCCGTCCCGCTGCAGGGCGGCATGCCGCTGCTC
>JBOGDX010000175.1:0-6401 GCA_050743225.1 Actinomycetes bacterium
ACCTCAGCCAGAAGATCACCGTCGAGACGAAGGGCGAGGTGGCGGCCCTCGCCGAGACGATCAACACGATGGTCGACACCCTGCGGGGGTTCGCGGACGAGGTGACCCGGGTCGCGCGTGAGGTCGGCACCGAGGGCCGGCTCGGCGGCCAGGCCGACGTACAAGGTGTGGCCGGCACCTGGAAGGACCTCACCGACAATGTCAACGGCATGGCGGTCAACCTGACGGACCAGGTCCGCAACATCGCTCAGGTCACGACCGCCGTCGCCCGCGGTGACCTGACCCAGAAGATCACCGTCGACGCGCGGGGGGAGATCCTCGAGCTCAAGACGACCGTCAACACTATGGTCGACCAGCTGTCGGCGTTCGCCGACGAGGTCACCCGCGTCGCCCGCGAGGTGGGCACCGAGGGCATCCTCGGCGGCCAGGCGCTGGTCCGCGGCGTCGGCGGGACCTGGAAGGACCTCACCGACAACGTCAACTCGATGGCTCTCAACCTGACCGGCCAGGTCCGCTCCATCGCGCAGGTGTCCACCGCCGTGGCACGGGGCGACCTGAGCCAGAAGATCAGCATCGAGGCCAAGGGGGAGGTCGCCGCGCTGGCCCAGACCATCAACACGATGGTCGACACCCTGCGGGCGTTCGCCGACGAGGTGACCCGCGTCGCGCGCGAGGTGGGCACCGAGGGCATCCTCGGCGGGCAGGCGCAGGTGCCCAACGTGGCCGGCACGTGGAAGGACCTGACGGACAACGTCAACTCGATGGCGTTCAACCTGACCAGCCAGGTCCGCTCGATCGCACTGGTCACCACGGCCGTCGCCAACGGCGACCTCACGCAGAAGAGCTACGTCGACGCCCGCGGGGAGATCCTCGAGCTGAAGAACACGATCAACCGCATGGTCGACCAGCTGTCGTCCTTCGCCGCCGAGGTGACCCGCGTCGCCCGCGAGGTCGGCACCGAGGGGAAGCTCGGCGGACAGGCGGAGGTCGAGGGGGTCTCGGGCACCTGGAAGAAGCTGACCGAGAACGTCAACCAGCTGGCGAGCACGCTGACCAACCAGCTGCGCGCCATCGCCGAGGTGTCGACGGCGGTGACCCGCGGCGACCTGACCCGGCAGATCGCGGTCGAGGCCTTCGGCGAGGTCGCGGAGCTCAAGGACAACATCAACCAGATGATCGGCAACCTGCGCGAGACGACGGAGGCGAACCAGGAGCAGGACTGGCTGAAGTCCAACCTCGCGCGCATCACGGGCCTGGTCCAGGGCCGGCGGGACCTCCTCGAGGTCACCGACGTCATCATGCGCGAGCTCACGCCGTCGGTCAGTGCCCAGCACGGCGCCTTCTTCCTGGCCGAGGGGGAGGGCGAGGCCGCGGAGCTTCGGCTCGTGGCGACGTACGGCTACAAGGCCCGCAAGAACGTGTCCAACCGGTTCGCGTTCGGCGAGGCGCTGGTCGGCCAGGCCGCCCTGGAGCGCAAGCCGATCCTCCTGTCCCAGGCGCCCAGCGACTACATCAAGGTCACCTCCGGCCTGGGAGAGGGCAACCCGGTCAACGTGATCGTGCTGCCGGTGCTCTTCGAGGACCGGGTGCTCGGAGTCATCGAGCTGGGGACCCTGTCGCCGTTCACCGCGGTTCACATCGCGTTCCTCGACCAGCTCATGGAGCTGATCGGGGTCTCCCTGAACGCGATCCTCGCCAGCTCGCGCACCGAGGAGCTGCTCGGTGAGTCGCAGCGGCTCGCGTCCGAGCTGCAGGAGAAGCAGGCCGAGCTGCAGGCGCAGCAGGAGGAGCTGCGGATGTCCAACGCCGAGCTGGAGCAGCAAGCGGCCTCGCTCAAGGCCAGCGAGGAGCTGCTGCAGACCCAGCAGGAGGAGTTGCAGCAGTCCAACACCGAGCTCGAGGAGAAGGCGGCGCTGCTCGCCGAGCAGAACCAGTCGATCGAGATCAAGAACTCCGAGATCGAGGAGGCCCGTCGGTCGCTGGAGGAGCGCGCCGAGCAGCTGGCGCTGTCGAGCCGCTACAAGTCCGAGTTCCTGGCCAACATGTCCCACGAGCTGCGGACGCCTCTGAACAGCCTCCTCATCCTGGCCCGGCTGCTGTCCGACAACTCGGACGGCAACCTGACCGGCAAGCAGGTCGACTTCGCCCGCACGATCCACAACGCCGGCTCCGACCTGCTGCAGCTGATCAACGACATCCTCGACCTGTCGAAGGTCGAGGCCGGAAAGATGGACGTCCACCCCACCGACGTGCGGTTCGACCAGATCGCGGGCTACGTCGAGGAGACGTTCCGGCCGCTCACTGCCGAGAAGTCGCTGGGCTTCTCCGTCTGGGTGTCACCCGACCTCCCGCCCGCCGTACACACCGACGAGCACCGCCTGCAGCAGGTGCTGCGCAACCTGGTCTCCAACGCCGTGAAGTTCACCGAGGACGGGGAGGTGCGACTTCGGGTCGAGCCCGCGCTCGCCGAGCACTTCGTCGACTCCCGGCTGCGGGGACGCGACGACATCATCGGCTTCTCGGTCTCCGACACCGGCATCGGCATCGCAGAGGAGAAGCTCCGGGTCATCTTCGAGGCCTTCCAGCAGGCCGACGGGACGACCAGCCGGCGGTACGGCGGGACGGGGCTCGGCCTGTCCATCAGCCGCGAGATCGCGCACCTTCTCGGTGGCGAGATCCACGCCACCAGCCGGGCGGGCGACGGCAGCACGTTCACGCTCTTCCTGCCGCCGAACGCGTTCGCAGGACGGACGGCCGCGCCCGCCGAGCACGCCGAGCAGCGGGCAGGCGGCGCCACGGCGAGGGCTGACCTGCCCGGCATCTTGTTCCCGGCTCCGGCGACTTCGGCCGACGATCTCGTCGTGGCCGGTCCGCCGGTGGCGCCGATGCTGCTCGGCGAGGCGGGGGTCGAGGACGACCGTCACGACCTGCAGCAGGGCGACCGGGTTCTCCTCGTCGCACTCTCCGACGGGCCGACCGCCGAGCTGGCCGTCGCCGAGGCTCGCCGGCGTGGCTTCAAGGCAATCGTGGCGCACGACGCGGACCGGGCGATGACGGCGCTGCGGGAGCTGGCACCGGACGCCGTCGTGCTGGGGCTGGACCAGGTGACCTCGCAGGGCACGCCGCTGCTCGAGGCCGCCAAGCAGTCACCGGAGACCCGTCACATCCCGGTGCACGTCGTCCAGGCCGAGGGCGAGACCAGCGCCGAGGAGCCCGGCTTCTCCGAGGAGAATCGCCGGCGCGCCATGCAGGCCGGTGCGCTGGCCGTGCTGGACAGCCCCGTCACCTCGGAGAGCCTCGCGGAGGGCCTGGCCGAGATGGCGTCTTTCCTGGATCGCCGGGTCCGCCGGCTGCTCGTCGTCGAGGACGACGACACCGAACGGGAGGCGATCATCGAGCTCATCGGTACGGGGGAAGAGGTCGAGGTCGTCGGTGTCCCCGGGGCCGAGGAGGCGTTGCAAGCGCTCGACGCCGGCCATTTCGACGCGATGGTCCTCGACCTCAAGCTCACCGGGACGAGCGGCTTCACTCTCCTCGAGCGGCTGAAGAAGCGTCCCGACTCGCGAACGCTCCCGGTGATCGTCTACACGGGCAAGGATCTGACCCGTCGGGAGGAGACCCGCCTGCGCCGCTACACCGAGACCATCATCGTCAAGGACGCCCGCTCGCCCGAGCGGCTGCTCGACGAGACCGCACTGTTCCTCCACCGGGTCGAGGCGCAGATGCCGGCTTCCCGCCGGCGGATGATCGAGCACCTGCGTGACGACGACGCCGTGTTCGAGGGCAAGAAGATCCTCATCGTGGACGACGACGTGCGCAACGTCTTCGCGCTGACCAGTGCGCTCGAGCGGCACGGCATGGTGGTGGTCTACGCCGAAAACGGCCGTGAGGGCATCGAGACGCTGGAGGAGAACGCCGACGTCGACCTCGTGCTGATGGACATCATGATGCCGGAGATGGACGGCTACGCCACGACGGAGGCCATCAGGGCGACCCCGCGGTTCGCCAGGCTGCCGATCATTGCGCTGACCGCCAAGGCGATGAAGGGCGACCGCGAGAAGAGCATCGCCGCGGGGGCGTCGGACTACGTCACCAAGCCGGTGGACGTCGACCAGCTCATGTCGCTGATCCGGGTCTGGCTCTACCGGTAGACGTGTCGGCACCCACGCCAGGGCGCGCCGACTCCGAGCGCGAGACCCTTGAGATCTCGCTGCTGCTGGAGGGGGTGTTCCAGCACTACGGCTACGACTTCCGGCAGTACGCGCGGGCCTCCCTGCGCCGGCGACTCTGGCGTCGTGTCTACGCCGAGCGGCTGCAGACGATCAGTGGTCTCCAGGAGAGGGTGCTGCACGACCGCGCAGCCATGGAGCGGCTCCTGCTGGACCTGTCGATCAACGTCACGTCGATGTTCCGCGACCCGGGCTTCTTCGCAGCATTCCGGCACCACGTCGTGCCGGCGCTGCGCACCTACCCCTTCCTGCGGATCTGGAACGCGGGCTGCTCGACCGGCGAGGAGACGTACTCCCTGGCCATCCTGCTGCGCGAGGTGGGCCTCTACGACCGGACGCGCATCTACGCGACCGACATCAACGAGTCGGTGCTCGTCGCCGCGGCGGAGGGCATCTACCCGCTGGCGAAGATGAAGGAGTTCACCGAGAACTACCTGGCGGCGGGAGGCTCCCGGTCCTTCTCGGACTACTACCGCGCGGCCTACGACCGGGCACAGCTGGACCGTTCGCTCACGGAGAACGTTGTGTTCGCCGCGCACAACCTGGTGTCCGACCGGTCGTTCAACGAGTTCCACGTGATCGTGTGCCGGAACGTGATGATCTACTTCGACCGGTCGCTGCAGGAGACGGTGCACCAGCTTTTCCTGGACAGCCTGGTCCCGTTCGGCGTGCTGGCGCTCGGGCGGAAGGAGACGATGACCCACAGCTCGCACGCCTCGCGGTTCGACGTCGTCGACGAGGTCGAGCGCATCTACCGCAAGCGGGTGTCGTGAGCACCGGTGGTGGACCGGCCGACCTAGTCGTGATCGGCGGGTCGTGGGGCGGGTTCGACGCCGCGGGTCGGCTGCTGCGGGCAGTGCCGGCCCCCCTCACCGTCCCGGTGCTGCTCGTGCTGCACAGGGCGCGGACGTCGGAGCGCGCGCTGCTGGAGCGCGTCATCGAGCGGGACTGCGGGCACCCCGCCCGGGAGATCGGCGACAAGGACGACCTCTGCGCGGGCACGGTCCACATCGCGCCCCCTGACTACCATGTGCTCGTCGAAGGAGGCTCGGTGTCGCTGTCAGTGGAGGACCCCGTCAACCACAGCCGACCCTCGGTGGACCTGGCCTTCGAGACCGCCGCCGAGGACCACGCCGAGCGACTGGTCGCCGTCCTGCTCTCCGGCCTGGGACGCGACGGGGCGCACGGCCTCGAGGTGGTGCGCGCGCACGGTGGCCGCACCCTGGTGCAGGACCCCGACGAGGCGGAGCGTCCTGAGATGCCCCTCGCCGCCATCGCCACCGGCTGCGTCGACGAGGTGGGCACGCTGGACCGCATCGGCGCCCGGATCGGCGAGCTGGCCGCTGGGGCGGCGCAATGAGCGGCGATCGCACCGAGTCCGGCCGCCCGCCCGGCAAGGCCCGGATCCTGCTGGTCGACGACCGCCCGGAGAACCTGCTCGCCCTCGAGGCGATCCTGTCGTCGCTGGACCAGGCCCTCGTGCGGGCCTCCTCGGGCGAGGAGGCGCTGAAGGCGCTGCTCTCCGACGACTACGCGGTCATCCTGCTCGACGTGCAGATGCCGGGCATGGACGGCTTCGAGACCGCATCGCACATCAAGCGCCGTGAGCGGACCCGCGACATCCCGATCATCTTCCTGACCGCGATCAACCGCGAGCCGCAGCACGCCTTCCGTGGGTACTCGGCTGGCGCGGTCGACTACCTCGCGAAACCGTTCGACCCCTGGGTCCTGCGGGCGAAGGTCGCCGTGTTCGTCGAGCTGTACCTCAAGAACAGCCAGCTGCGCGAGCAGGCCGAGATGCTGCGCGACCAGCTGGGCAACGGCTCCGGCCGGCCGCACGACGTCGTGCTGGACCTGGAGCAGCGGCTCTCCGCGGTCGAGGACCAGCTCGGCCTGGTGGCCTCGCAGGCCGAGGTGACCGTGGACCACACGATCGCCGGGCACGTGGGCGAGCTGGTCGAGCGAGTGGCCCGGCTGCGCTCGGGCATCGAGGCCCTCCGCGCCGGCCAGCGCTAGCGAGATCGAGCGCCCGACACGCGCAAGACGGCTTACGCGTGTGACCAGTGGTGCAGGCGTGACGTACGGGTAGCCTCGCGGCATGGCCACCCGTACGCCAGCGCGTCCCGCCGCCCGCTCCACTCGCGGCTCGACGCGCACAACCGGCCGAAAGAC
>JBOGDX010000176.1:0-6370 GCA_050743225.1 Actinomycetes bacterium
CTCGACGAACGCCGCGACACCCGCCTGGGCCACCAGGTTGACCCACGACCGGTTCTCGGCCGGCATCGCGCGGTACCACGGGAGGACCTCGTCCATGCGAGCGATGGCCGCGCCCGCCAGCGCTCCCATGCCCGCCTCGAGGCGGCGCACGGTCGCTGGTGATCGTCGCGGCATGGCGCCAGGGTAGTTGTCGCAGCACCACAATCGGCGGCGCCGCGGGCCCACGGCGCCGGTGTCGTCTACCGTCGGCCGGGTGGACAGCCCTGTGCACCCCGTCGCGGCGCTGCGGCGCATCGGCTTCCTCCTCGAGCGGGCCCGTGAGCCGTCCTACCGGGTCAAGGCCTACCGGGGCGCCGCCGACGCGCTCGCGGCCCTCCCCGATGACGAGCTGGGGCAGCGGCTGCGGGCGGGGACCCTGACCGAGCTCAAAGGGGTCGGGGCCAAGACGGCAGCGGCCGCCATGCAGGCCGGCGCCGGACAGGTTCCCGACTACCTGGCGACCCTGGAGGAGCGTGCTGACGGACCCGTGACGCGTGGAGGGGCCACGTTGCGCGCCGCGCTGCGCGGTGACCTGCACTCGCACAGCAGCTGGTCCGACGGCGGAAGCCCGATCGACGAGATGGCGCGCACCGCTCGGGACCTCGGTCACGACTACCTGGTCCTCACCGACCACTCGCCGCGGCTCACGGTCGCCAACGGCCTTTCACCGGATCGACTGCGACGGCAGCTGGACGTCGTCGCAGAGCTCAACGACCAGCTCGCGCCGTTCCGGATCCTCACCGGCATCGAGGTCGACATCCTGGACGACGGTTCCCTCGACCAGGAGGAGGGGCTGCTGGCCCGTCTTGACGTGGTCGTCGCGTCGGTGCACTCCAAGCTCAAGATGAACAGCGAGGCGATGACGCGCCGGATGGTGGCAGCGGTCGCCAACCCGCACACCGACGTTCTCGGTCACTGCACCGGCCGGCTGGTCACAGGTGAGCGCGGGGTCCGGGGGGAGTCGAGCTTCGACGCCGAGCTCGTCTTCGCGGCGTGCGAGCGGTTCGACGTCGCCCTGGAGATCAACTCTCGACCGGAGCGGCTGGACCCACCGCGGCGCCTGCTGCGCCTGGCCGTCGAGACCGGCTGCCTGTTCTCCGTCGACACCGACGCCCACGCCCCCGGCCAGCTCGACTGGCAGCCGTACGGCTGCGAGCGGGCGGAAGAGTGCGGGGTCCCGGCCAGCCGGGTCGTGAACACGCGGACGGCCGACGACCTGCTCGCCTGGGCGGGCCGGCATGGTTGAGACCGCCGTGGACGTACGACGGGCGAGTGACCGGTTCGCTACCCGAGCCGGGTGGTTGGACTCGAGCCACTCGTTCTCGTTCGGGCACCACTACGACCCGGGCAACACGCACTTCGGCCTCCTGCTCGTCAACAACGACGACGTCGTCCAGCCGGGCACCGGCTTCGAAACCCACCCGCACCGCGACATGGAGATCGTGACCTGGGTGCTGCGTGGTCAGCTCGTGCACCAGGACTCCGAGGGACACAGCGGCGTGATCTATCCCGGCCTCGCCCAGCGGATGAGCGCCGGCACGGGGATCCTGCACTCCGAGAAGAACGACGTCCGGCGGCTCACCGGGTCAGCGGGTCACGACGAGCCGGTGCACTTCGTGCAGATGTGGGTAGCGCCGGACGACGCCGGAATCACGCCGGGCTACGAGCAGCTGGAGATCGACGACGAGCTGCTGCGTGGCGGACTCGTCCCGGTCGCCTCCGGCATGCCCGCGCACCGCAGCTCCGCCGCGATCAGGATCGCGCAGAGGCACGCGGGGCTGTTCGCCGCGCGGCTGGCGCCGGGTCGGTCGGTGACCTTGCCCGAGGCTCCCTTCGTGCACCTGTTCGTCGCGGGGGGAGCGGCGGACCTCGAGGGGCACGGTCCGCTGGGCACCGGCGATGCCGCGCGCATCACCGCCGACGGCGGCCGGCGGGTCGTCGCCGGACCGGACGGTGCCGAGGTCCTGGTGTGGGAGATGCACGCCCGCCTGGGCTGAGACAGCTAGATCAACGGGCAGGCCGGCAGCCCTTGCAGGTCACGTCGAGCCGCGTCGTACTGCCGGACGCCCTCGCGGCCGTTCTGGTACATGCCATGCCACAGGTGCAGCGCTCGGGTGGGGCTGAGGGTTCCGTCGCGAAGGGCGTCCATGTGCCGGATGTGACGGTCCCAGTCGGGAAGGGTCGTCCGCGCGGCTGCCAGCACGGCGTCCCCGCCTTGCTGCACGACCCGGCACGCCTGGAGCGCTTCGTTCGGGCCGGAGCCGCTGTCCGGCGGAGCGCATTCCGTCCGCCCGGCGCGGTAGCTCGCGTCGGTGCGCATCCAAGCCTTCAGACTGTGCTTACCTTGCACCCGGGTCGCTTCCCAGAAAGCCCTCGCCTGGGGCAGCGTGATCCGGCCGTCAACCAGGTCTTTCATCGCGTCGATGTGGATCCGCCATTGCTCGACCGCGGACTCGACGGCCACGAGGTTCGGGGACAGGTGCCGCTGCACGGTCCGGCAGTCGTTCAAGGCCCGGGTCATTGCTCGCCGCGCTTCCCCGGTCGTTCCGGGCTTGTTCTCGGTGCTGCGCGTCGCGTCCACCCGGTCGCCCCGGTCCAGCGCCGCCGCGGCTACCAGCCAGGTTGCGACGACCAACGCGGCCACCGCCACCGGCGCGGCCACGAGCAGCCACAGGGCGTGATGCCTGCGGTGCCGACCGTGGTGCGCCATGGGCCCTCCCTGACGCGTTGTGTCCACCGGGCTCTGCTGGGTTCAGCATGGTCCGCGTGCCCGGGGGAGTACAACGGGCAAATCAGGCGAGAGAGTCATCCCCCGGCAAAGTTGGCCCGAAACCGGAGCGGCGCTACTCGGCGCCGCCCTCGGTCTCGCCAGCCGGTGGCGCCGTGACGTCCCAGAGCCGGTAACGGTCGATCGCCTCGCGGGCCGTCTCAGGCTTCACGTCGCCGGCCTTTGCCAGCTCGGCCAGCGTCTTCGCGGCGATGCACCACGGGTCGACCTTGAAGTGCCGGCGAAGCGCGGCCCGGGTGTCGGACAGCCCCCAGCCGTCGGTGCCCAGGGAGGAGAAGTCGCCGGGGACCCACGGCAGGATCTGGTCCTGCACGGCCCTCATGTAGTCCGACACCGCCACGACCGGTCCGGCGGCCCCGTCGAGCTTCTGCGTGACGTAGGGCACGCGCTGCTCGCTCTCAGGGTTCATGAAGTTGTGCTCGTCGTTGGCGAGCCCGTCGCGACGCAGCTCGGTCCACGACGTGACCGACCAGACGTCGGCCTGGACGTTCCAGTCCTCGTGCAGCAGCCGCTGCGCCTCCAGCGCCCACTGCACGGCGACGCCCGACGCCAGGATCTGTGCCTTCGGCCCGTCGCCGTCCGGGGCGGCGGCGAAGCGGTGGATGCCGCGGAGGATGCCCTCGACGTCGACGTTGTCGGGCTCCGCCGGCTGGACGTACGGCTCGTTGTAGATGGTGAGGTAGTAGAAGACGTCCTCGGCCTGCTCGCCGTACATCCGGCGCAGCGCGTCCCGCACGATGTGCCCGAGCTCGAAGGCGAAGGCGGGGTCGTAGGACACGCAGGCCGGGTTCGTGGAGGCGAGCAGCGGCGAGTGACCGTCCTCGTGCTGCAGGCCCTCGCCGTTGAGCGTCGTGCGACCCGCCGTGGCTCCGAGCACGAAGCCGCGGGTCATCTGGTCCCCGGCCGCCCAGAAGGCGTCGCCGGTGCGCTGGAAGCCGAACATCGAGTAGAAGATGTAGATCGGGATCATCGGCACGCCGTGAGTCGCGTACGACGAGCCGGCCGCCGTCCAGGACGCCGTGGAGCCGGCCTCGTTGATGCCCTCGTGGAGGATGACCCCCTTTCGGTCCTCCTTGTAGGACAGCATCAGCTCGCGGTCGACCGACGCGTAGTTCTGGCCGTGCGGCGAGTAGATCTTGAGGGTCGGGAAGAGCGAGTCCATCCCGAACGTACGTGCCTCGTCCGGGATGATCGGGACGAAGCGCCAGCCGATCTCCTCGTCCTTGAGGAGGTCCTTGAGCAGCCGGACGAACGCCATCGTGGTTGCGACCGGCTGCTTGCCGGAGCCGCGCTTGACGACGTCGTAGACAGGGTCGCCGGGCAGCACCAGGGGCCTCGCCGGCGTGCGCCGCTCCGGCAGGTAGCCGCCAAGCGCTCGCCGCCGCTCGTGCATGTAGGCGATCTCGTCGGAGTCGTTGCCGGGATGGAAGTAGGGCGGAAGGGTCTCGTCCAGGGCAGAGTCCGGGATGTCGAGGAAGAGCCGGTCCCGGAAGCCGATCAGGTCCTCCCTCTTCAGCTTCTTCATCTGGTGCGTCGAGTTGCGGCCCTCGAAGTGCGAGCCGAGAGTCCAGCCCTTGATGGTCTTCGCGAGGATGACCGTCGGTTGCCCGTTGTGTTTTGTGGCGGCCTCGTACGCGGCGTACATCTTGCGGTAGTCGTGGCCGCCCCGGGACAGGCTCCAGATCTCCTTGTCCGAGAGGTGCTCGACCATCTTGCGGGTGCGCGGGTCGCGGCCGAAGAAGTGCTCGCGGACGTATGCGCCGTCCTCGGCCTTGTAGGTCTGGTAGTCGCCGTCGGCCGTGGTGTTCATCAGGTTCACCAGCGCCCCGTGGGTGTCCTGGGCAAGCAGGGCATCCCACTCGCGGCCCCAGATCACCTTGATGACGTTCCATCCCGCGCCGCGGAAGAAGGACTCCAGCTCCTGGATGACCTTCCCGTTGCCCCGCACCGGCCCGTCCAGGCGCTGCAGGTTGCAGTTGATCACGAACGTGAGGTTGTCCAGCTCCTCGCGCGCGGCGAGCCCGATGGCGCCGAGCGACTCAGGCTCGTCCATCTCGCCGTCACCGAGGAACGCCCAGACGCGCTGCTGGCTGGTGTCCTTGATGCCACGGTCGTGCAGGTAGCGGTTGAACCGCGCCTGGTAGATCGCGTTGATCGGCCCGAGGCCCATCGAGACCGTCGGGAACTCCCAGAACTGCGGCATCAGCCGTGGGTGCGGGTACGACGACAGGCCGCCGTCCGGGTGCGAGAGCTCCTGGCGGAACCCGTCGAGCTGGTCCTCGGTCAGCCGGCCCTCGAGGAACGCCCGGGCGTAGATGCCGGGTGACGCGTGGCCCTGGTAGAAGATCTGGTCGCCGCCACCGGGGTGGTCCTTGCCGCGGAAGAAGTGGTTGAACCCCACCTCGTAGAACGAGGCTGACGAGGCGTACGTCGAGATGTGCCCGCCCACGCCGACTCCGGGTCGCTGTGCCCGGTGGACCATGATCGCCGCGTTCCACCGGATGTAGGCCCTGATCCGTCGCTCGACGTGCTCGTCGCCCGGGAACCACGGCTCGCTCTCGGACGGGATGGTGTTGATGTAGTCGGTGCTGCGCAGGCTGGGGACACCGACCTGGTGCTCACGGGCCCGCTGCAGCAGGCTCAGCATCAGGAACCGGGCGCGGTTGCGGCCGGCGTTGTCGACGACCGCGTCGAGCGACTCGAGCCACTCGCCGGTCTCGGCCGGGTCGACATCGGGCAGCTGGCTGGGCAGGCCGTCGCTGATGATCACCGGGTGCTCCGGCCGGTCCGAGGTGTGAGCCATACCCCCATCGTGCTACCTGCGGGAGCGCGCCGCATCCCTACCCCTCGCTCGGCCCTTGCCGACGCGCGCGGCACGCGCGAGGCTGGGGCCGGCACACGACGCCCGGGAAAGGGGAGCAGCCATGCAAGCCTCGGTCGGCGACCACCTCCACGTCCATGGCCGTACGGTCGGTGAGCAGGACCACGTGGGCGAGATCCTGGAGGTGCGCGGCCCCGACGGTTCACCGCCGTACCTCGTACGCCACCCTGACGGGCACGAGACGCTCGTCTACCCGGGGCCTGACGCGGTGGTGGAGCCCGCGGCGTCGCACTGACCGCCGCCGACCTGGGCGACAGCGGGCCCGGATGGACCGAAGCGCTTGCGTCCGGGGGTCGGGTGCGTCTTGACTACGCGCGAACGCCTCCGGCCAGCCGGTCGAGGCAGGCCGACCCGAACGGGAGATCAGTGGTGAGCCAGACCGCGGACGACGCGGACAAGGATCGCCGGCTGGCTGGCCGTCTCGGCTTGCGCGAGGGGCTCGTCGTCCAGGAGCTCGGCTACGACGACGACTGCGACGACGAGCTGCGCGGCTCGGTGGAGAAGCTCACGGGCAACTCGATTGTCGACGAGGACCATGAGGACGTCGTCGACGCGGTCCTGCTGTGGTGGCGCGAGGGGGACGGAGACCTCGTCGACGCGCTGGTGGACTCGCTCATCTCGCTCGGCGACGGAGGGGTCGTGTGGCTGCTGACCCCCAAGGC
>JBOGDX010000177.1:0-6363 GCA_050743225.1 Actinomycetes bacterium
GGTGCGGTGACGGAGTACGACGAACCTGGGTTACTGCTCCAGGTACATGTCGTGGTACGGCATCGACGTGAACGGCGCCCACAAGTAGACGTTGCCGCCCTCGCCAGAGGCCGAGTGAACCTTGGAGCCCCACACCGCCTGGCTGCGACCCGCGCGGGTCGGGATGGCCCAGACGTTGCTCATGGCCTCCTTGTTGAGCTCCTTCCAGATCTCAGCCTGCGCGTCACGGTCCGTCTCGGCCCGAGCCTCATCGACCCGAGCGTTGAACTCCTTGTCGTCCACGCGGCTGAGGTTGAAGCCGCCGACCGGCGTGAACAGCTCCGGGATGACGGTCGAGGCGTTCGGCCAGTCCGGACCCCAGCCCAGCCACATCAGCGGGCAGGCCTTCTCGGGGTCGAAGACGATCGAGTAGTACTGACCGGCCTCGAGCGGCTTCAGCTGGACCTTGATGCCGGCCTTCTCCAGGGACTGCTTGACGACCGCAGCCTCCTTGTCGCGGGTCGGCGTGCTGTAGTTGAAGCAGATGTCCGGCATCGGCTCGCCCGACTCCTCGATCAGCTGCTTCGCGTACTCGGCGTCACCGCTGTCCGGGACCTCCTGGCCCAGCAGGTCCGTCCAAATACCCGACGGGGCGTAGTCCTGCGGCAGGTTCTCCTTGATCACGCCGTCCGAGATCTCACCCGCGTAGTCGCCACCCGAGACCTTGATGACCTGCGCGCGGTCGAGGGCCACGGCGAGCGCCTGACGGTGCTGGAGGTTCGGCACCTTCTCGACGTCGACGCCGTAGTAGTAGGCGTAGGCGTCGAGCACGTCGTCACGACGGTCGGCGAGCCGGTCGTCCTGGAAGATGGTCGCCAGGCTGGACGGGTCCGGCTGGTCCCGGCTGACGGCGAACTGGTCGTCACCGGAGTCGCGGATGATGCGCTGGTCGCGCTGCGTCGGCTCGACGCCGAACTTCATCACGATCTGGTCCGGGTAGGCCGGCCGGTAGCCGTCGGTCTCGGTCTCGGGGTCCCAGTTGTCGTTGCGCACCAGGACGAGCTGGTTGCCCTTCGAGTACTCCTGGATCTTGTACGGACCGGTCGAGACGGGCTTCTCGTCGTACTTCTCGCCCGTGTCGGCGGCCTTGGGCACCGGCGCGAACGCGGTCAGGGTGACCGTGTAGTTGAAGTCCGCGACCGGCTGGGCCAGGTTGAACGTGATCGTCTTGCCCTCGCAGGTCACCGCCTTGTCGAAGGCTGCCGTGTCGTTGCCCTTGGTGACGTACGGGCCCTTGTAGACCGACGCGCCGTCCTTGTCCTTGGGGATGTCGAGGTAGGACACGGCGTACTGCGGGCCGTCGGTGATGACGTCCGACGCGAAGGTGCGGGAGACGCCGTACTTCACGTCCTCGCAGGTGACGTCAGAGCCGTCCTCGAACGTCACGCCGTCCTTGAGGGTGAACTGCCACGACGTGGCGTCCTCGTTCGGCGTGCCGGTGTCAGTCGCCAGGTCGGGGATGATCGTGTTCGCCTCGGCGTCATCGGTGCTCATCTGGTACGACGTCAGCGTGCGGGTGATGTAGGCCCCGGCGAACGCCAGGTCCTCACCGGTGTAGTTGCGCTGTGGGTCGAGGTGGTCGATCTCCTCCGCGACCGTCAGGAAGGTCAGGGTGCCTCCCTTGGTCGGCTCGCCGCCCGCGGCCCCGCCGTCGTCGCCGCCCCCGTCGTCGCCGCCCCCGCCTCCGCAGGCAGCAAGCACCATCGCCGCCGTTGCGGCGAGAGCAGCTGAGCGCAAGCTCATGCTGGCCTTGCCCATGTTTCTCCTTCTGGTCACGATCGGGACGACTCCGTCCCTCTCTTGGCTGCGGCACCGATGTGGTGGGCCGCTTCTTCCCGGCCGTGCCGGGAAAGCTGTGGTGTCGCGTCCGGGCCGCTCACGAGCGCCCAGCACGCGGGTCCAGCGCGTCCCGCACCGCGTCCCCGAGCAGGTTGAAGCACAGGACGACGATGAACAGGTAGGTGCCGGGGATGAGCAGGAACTGCGGCAGCACGCTGAAGTAGCGCACCGACTCGCCGAGCATCGCGCCCCATGACGGCGTCGGCGGAAGCAGCCCGACCCCGAGGAACGACAGCGAGGCCTCGGCGGCCACGAACGTCGGCAGCAGCAGGGTGGCGTAGACCAACACCGGCGCCCACAGGTTGGGCAAGATCTCGCGGAAGAGGACCCGCGGGGTGCCTGCGCCCATGGCGACGGCCGATTCGACGAACTCGCGCTCGCGCAGGCTGAGCACCTGACCTCGGACGATCCGGGCGAGGTAGGGCCAGCCGAAGAAGCTGAGCACCAGGATGATGAACGCGATGCGGGCCGCGCCAGGCGGCAAGCCGACGGACTCGAGGCGCTGGGTCAGCGGGTTCGCCATGGCCAGCAGGATCAGCAGCAGCGGGAAGGCCAGGATGATGTCCATGAACCGACCGAGCGCCGCGTCGAGCCAGCCACGCGAGTAGCCCGCGATGACGCCGATGACCACACCGAGGACCAGGGTGATCAGCGTCCCGGTCAAGGCGATGAGCAAGGAGATGCGCGAGCCGTAGAGCAGCCGCGCGAAGATGTCGTAGCCCGTCGACGGCTCGACCCCCAGCGGGTGGTCGAGGCTGATCCCGCCCCACCTGCCGAGCGGCAGGCCACCGGCGTCGCTGACATCGTTCGGGTAGAACTCCGTCGGGTGCACGCCGACCAGCCGGGTGATCAGCGGTGCGAGGATGGCAAGCAGGATCACCGTCAGCAGGGCGATCAGGCTCACCATCGCGACCTTGTCGCGACGCAACCGGGCCCAGGCGATCTGGGTGAGCGACCGACCGGCGATCTCGGTCTGCTCGACGCTCGAGCCGCCGGGGGTCTCGATCGCGTGGTCGGATGCGAGCGACATAGACCTGGCGCTACCTCTCCTCGGTCGACGGGCGAACCCCTGCGCGCGGCGCGTGGGGCCGTCGCCCCCGCGACGGCTCCGGCCTCTGTCCGGTCGGGACTCTAGGACACATCCCCGCGATCACCTATGGCGGAAAGCCTCTGTTGCAGAATCGTGACCGCCTTGAGACCAGGCGTCACATAGGGCGTCCCCGGGGCGCCTGCTCGGCGCCGAGATCGCCTCAGTCGCGCTTGCGGCGAGCAGTGTCACGTGCGCGCTCCTGCGCCGGGAGCACGACCTTCCGCAGCCGGACCGCGGCCGGCGTCACCTCCACGCACTCGTCCTCGCGGCAGAACTCCAGCGCCTGCTCCAGCGACAGCTGGCGGAACGGGATCAACCGCACGAGCTCGTCGCCCGTCGACGAGCGCATGTTCGTCAGCTTCTTCTCCTTGGTCGGGTTGACGTCCATGTCGTCTGACCGGGAGTTCTCGCCGACGATCATCCCCTCGTAGACCTCCGTGCCTGGGCCGAGGAACATCGTCCCTCGCTCCTGCAGGTTGAAAAGCGCGAACGACGTCGTGGGTCCGTGCCGGTCCGCGACGAGCGAGCCCGTCGGACGGGTCCGCAGCTCTCCGTGCCACGGCTCGTATCTCTCGAAGACGTGGTGCAGGAGCCCGGTCCCGCGCGTCTCGGTGAGGAACTCGGTGCGAAAGCCGATGAGCCCGCGCGCCGGAACGAGGTACTCCAGCCGTACCCAGCCGGTGCCGTGGTTGACCATCTGCTCCATGCGGCCCTTGCGCAGGGCCATCAGCTGGGTGATGACGCCGAGGTAGTCCTCCGGCGCGTCGACGGTGAGCCGCTCCATCGGCTCGCACAGCTTCCCGTCGACCTCACGGGTGACGACCTGGGGCTTGCCGACCGTCAGCTCGAAGTTCTCGCGGCGCATCAGCTCGACCAGGATCGCCAGCTGCAGCTCCCCCCGGCCCTGGACCTCCCACGTATCGGGGCGCTCGGTCGGGAGGACGCGGATCGACACGTTCCCGACCAGCTCCGCGTCGAGCCGGCTCTTGACCAACCGCGCCGTCATCTTCTTCCCGCTGCGGCCCGCGAGCGGTGACGTGTTGATGCCGATCGTCATCGAGATCGAGGGCTCGTCGACGGTGATGACCGGCAGCGGTCGCGGGTCGTCGGGGTCGGTCAGGGTCTCGCCGATGGTGATGTCGGGGATGCCGGCGATCGCGATGATGTCGCCCGGGCCCGCCGCCTCCGTCGGCACCCGCTCCAGCGCCTCGGTCATCAGCAGCTCGGTGATCTTCACCCGCTCGACCGATCCGTCGGCGCGGCACCACGCGACGGTCTGCCCCTTGCGGATCTCGCCCTGGTGGACCCGGCAGAGCGCGAGACGGCCGAGGTAGGGCGACGCGTCGAGGTTCGTCACGTGGGCTTGCAGAGGGGCGCCTTCGTCGTACGCCGGTGCAGGAACCGTGTCCAGGATGGTTCGGAACAGCGGCTCGAGGTCGGGGCCCTCCGGCATGCCGCCGTCGGCCGGTCGCTCCAACGACGCCCGGCCTGCCCTCGCGGAGCAGTACAGGATCGGGAAGTCGATCTGGTCCTCAGTCGCGTCGAGGTCGAGAAACAGCTCGTAGGTCTCGTCGACGACCTCCGCGATGCGCGCGTCCGGCCGGTCGACCTTGTTGACCACGAGCACGACCGGCAGCCTCGCCTGCAGGGCCTTCCGCAGCACGAAGCGGGTCTGCGGCAACGGCCCCTCGGACGCGTCGACCAGCAGCACGACGCCGTCGACCATCGACAGCCCGCGCTCCACCTCGCCGCCGAAGTCCGCGTGACCCGGTGTGTCGATGATGTTGACGGTCACGTCGCGACCGTCGGTCACGTGACGCACGGCCGTGTTCTTCGCGAGGATCGTGATGCCCTTCTCGCGCTCGAGGTCCATCGAGTCCATGACGCGCTCGTTCACGTCACCCGTCTCGGCCTGGTGCTCCGAGAAGGCGCCGCTCTGCCACAGCATGGCGTCGACCAGGGTGGTCTTGCCGTGGTCGACGTGGGCGACGATCGCCACGTTCCTGAGATCGTCTCGGCGTCGACGGCCAGCCGTTGTGCCAGGAGCGGTCGATGTGGCGGTCGCGGGCATGGCGAAGCACTCGATTCCGTACGGGAGAAGGGCCTCCATCGTAGGGGTCGCCACGTCCCCTCCCCGAACGCTGCAGCCGCGCCGGGGGCAGCGCCCGCAAACCCGGCGTGCCTGCAGCCCCCGGGGCAATGCCAAACTGACGTCGGACACAGGGCGACACGGAGGCAGCGAGACGTGGGACGGCGATGAGCACAGGTGTCATGAGCTCGCAGCGGGCGAAGATCGACTCACGGACCCTGCGGACCGACCGGTGGTGGCTCGCGCCGCTGCTCACGGCGGGCGGCCTAGGTCTGTTCCTCGTCTACGGCCTCGTTCGCGTGGTCTACGACCAGAACTACTGGGTCGAGGAGTTCCACTACCTCGCGCCGTTCTACTCCCCCTGCCTCGCGACAAGCTGCGTCGAGGGGTCGAGCCACTTCCTCGGGCAGCCGATCCCCAGCCTGCCGAGCTGGCTGTCACCGGCGATGTTCATCCTCGTGCTGCCCGGCGGGTTCCGCGCCACCTGTTACTACTACCGCAAGGCCTACTACCGGGCATTCTGGCTCTCGCCCCCGGCCTGCGCGGTTGCCGAGCCGCACACGGCGTACACCGGCGAGACCCGTTTCCCGCTGATCTTCCAGAACGTGCACCGGTACTTCTTCTACGCAGCCCTTCTCGTCGCCGCCGTCCTGACCTACGACGCGTTCCTGGCGTTCCACGGCGAGGACGGTGGGTTCGGCATCGGGCTCGGCACGGTGATCCTGTGGGTCAACATCGTGCTCATCTGGGCCTACACCTTGGGCTGTCATTCCTGCCGCAGCATCACCGGCGGGCGGCTCACCCACTTCTCCCGGCACCCGGTGCGGTACTGGCTGTGGACCCAGGTGTCGAAGCTCAACGCGCGCCACCAGCAGCTCGCGTGGTACTCGCTGTTCTCCGTCATGGCCGCGGACCTCTACGTCCTGCTCGTGGCCAGCGGCGCCATCGATGACCTGCGCCTCTTCAACTGACCAGCCGCCCACCCCGCCAGATGACCAACGACGCTGACGACCGAGACCGAGGATGACCCGCCGATGACGGAGATCGAACGCCACCGCTACGACGTCGTGGTGATCGGCGCGGGCGGCGCCGGGCTGCGGGCCGCCATCGAGGCCCGGCTGCAGGGCAAGCGCACCGCGATCGTCTGCAAGTCGTTGTTCGGCAAGGCGCACACGGTGATGGCCGAAGGCGGGGCGGCCGCGGCGATGGGGAACGTCAACCCCAACGACAACTGGCAGGTGCACTTCCGCGACACCATGCGCGGCGGCAAGTTCCTCAACCACTGGCGGATGGCCGAGCTCCACGC
>JBOGDX010000178.1:0-6328 GCA_050743225.1 Actinomycetes bacterium
GCGGGTGTTCGGCGGCCAGGTCGCCAGCCAGGCCCTCGTCGCCGCGGCACGCAGCACCGACGGGGAGCGCGAGCTGCACTCGCTGCATGCCTACTTCCTGCGGCCAGGCGACATCGCCGTCCCGATCCTCTACGACGTCGAGCGCACCCGCGACGGTCGCGC
This sequence comes from Actinomycetes bacterium, assembly GCA_050743225.1. Lineage (GTDB taxonomy): Bacteria > Actinomycetota > Actinomycetes > JACCUZ01 > JACCUZ01 > JBOGDX01. The sequence continues at coordinate 163 of JBOGDX010000178.1, forward strand.
GTTCAGCCTCCGCCGCGTCGTGGCCCGCCAGCACGGCCGGCCGATCTTCTACATGTCGGCGTCCTTCCAGCTGCCGGAGAAAGGACTCGAGCACCAGGACGCGCCGCCCGAGGTGCCGGCGCCGGAGGACTGCCCCGAGCTCGGGGACGTCCTCGCCCGGATCTCGGGCCGGCCGCGCGACGACTGGGACCGGGAGTGGGCGGCCCTGGACGTGCGGTACGCCGGACAGCCCCGCTCGGACGGCCAGGACCGCGGGGAACCCGTGTCGCGGGTCTGGATCAAGGCGGCCGGACCCCTCGACGACGACCCGGTGCTGCACGCTGCCGTGCTGGCGTACGCCAGCGACCTCACCCTGCTGTCCGCCGCCGTGCTGCCACACGGCACGTACATCGGCGACCCCCGTCTGCAGCCCGCGTCGCTCGACCACGCGATGTGGTTCCACCGGCCCTTCCGGGCGGACTCCTGGCTGCTGTACGACCAGGTGTCGCCGTCAGCGTCCGGCGGTCGGGGGCTCGCCACCGGGCGAATCTTCACCGCCGGCGGAGACCTCGCCGCCTCGGTCGTGCAGGAGGGGCTGCTGCGGCTGCGCGGGCAGTGACGGCCGACGGGTCGGATGGGTTCGGGCCAGCCGGCTGCGAGCGCCCTCGAGCAGCGAGGTCGATGCGGTGGCGCTCGTCAGCGCGTCCAGGAACGACGCGCCGTCGATGCGCAGCACCCGGCTGTCCGTCGTGCTGGTGACGGTGGCGGTCCGTGGGATCCGCTCGAGCAGCCCGATCTCCCCGAAGTACGTCCCCCCGGTCATCGGCGGCAGCTCCTGCTCCACGGCGCCTTCGCCGTGTGCCCGCACCGCCATCTCGCCGTCCAGCAGGACGTAGAACGCGTCGGCCTCGTCGCCCTCCCGGATCACCGTCGTGCCGGCGGCGACATCGACCTCCGCCGCGTGGTCGGCGAGCTGCTCGAGCACCGGCCGGGAGGCGTCGGCCAGGATGCCGAGCTTCTGCAGGGCGAGGACACGCGGCTCGATCGCAGCGATGTGCGCGACGTTGGCCTCGTCCATGCGCCGCAGCCACGGCCAGCCGACGAGGCACAGTGCCGGCAGCAGCCCACCGGCAAGCCACAGGCTGGCGTCCAGGCCCAGGCCGTCGATGACGGGAGGCGTCACGAGGGCGCCCAGGGAGATCGCCGCCAGCACCCCGGTGAAGTACGCGCCGAACACCCGGGCCAGCACGTCCGAGGCCAGGGACCGTTGGAGCGCGGTGATTGCGAGCACGTCCACGACGAGGGTGCCGGCACCGCGGACGCCCTGGATCACGAAGGCGGCCGCCGGGTTGTCGACCACCAGGAAGAGCAGGGTGGGCAGGCAGTAGACCGCCATCCCGGCGAGGATCACCGTGCCCAGCCGTGGCCAGGACGCCAGCCGGTTGACCAGGCCGGCCGCAGCGATGCCACCGACTCCCAGCCCGGCGAGCAGGTAGCCGAACCCCTGCGGGCCGGTCCCCAGCCGCTCCTCGGAGAGCACGACGAACTGCACGGTGTCCACGCCGTAGACGAAGCTCGCGAGGATGCTGTACGTCACGAGCATGGTGGCCGTGGCCGAGGCCGCGATGGCCTGGACGCCGACGAGCATCTGCTTGAGCGGTCCCGCCGTCCCCGACTCGGTGACGTCCACCGGCTTGCTGCGCACGCGCATGCGGATCACGACGAGAGCCGACACCGCGAAGCTCGCGGCGTTGGCGGCGAAGGCCACCGGTGGTGGACCCACCACCAGGATCAGCGCCCCGAGCACCGGCCCGGCGACGATCGCGATGTTGTCGACCATGTTGCGCAGCGCGTTCGCGGCCGCCAGCTCGGTCTCCGGCACCGTCTCGGGCGTGATCGCCGCCGCGGCAGGCTCGTAGACCATCCCGGTGACCGAGGTGAACCCGGCCAGCACGATGGCGAGCAGGACCGGCCCCTCGAGCGCCGCCACGACGGTCAGCACGCCCATCAGCGCGGTGCTCATCACGTCCAGCGTCGCCATCAGCCGCACCCGCTCGAACCGCTCGGCGAGCACGCCGCCGTAGGCACCGAACAGCATGGAGGGGACGAACCGGCCGACGGTCGCCGCGCCGACCCACGCGGCCGAGCCGGTCTGCTCGAAGACGAACACCGCCAGCGCGACGTTGTAGGCCCACGACCCGGCGAACGAGATCGCGAACGACGTCGTCAGCAGGCGGAAGTCCCGGTGCCGCAGGGGAGCCAGCAGCCGCCGCTTGTCCTTCTTGTGCGCGCCCATCCCGCCATCCCTGTCAGGCCCCCGAGCGAGTCGACGGCGGTCACGCTAGAGGACCGACGACTCCGCTGCTAGCGTCCGCCGCGTGACGGGCGAGCGGGCGGGCGCAGCGTGAAGCTGGAGCTCCTCGGCGTCCGGGGGTCGACCGCGGCGCCCGGCCGGGACTTCGCCGCCTACGGCGGGCACACGTCGTGCGTCGCTGTTACGGCGGACGGCGCGGACCGACCGACCCTCGTCCTGGACGCGGGCACCGGCTTGCGGACGCTCACCACGCGCCTGGACGGCCGGCCGTACGACGGTGCGATCCTGCTGAGTCATCTGCACTGGGACCACGTGCAGGGCGTGCCCTTCTTCGCGGCGGGCGACCGTGACGAGTCACGGGTGGACCTCTACCTGCCGGAGCAGGACGGCCGATCCGGTCGGGACCTGCTCGCCCAGACGCTGTCCCCGCCGGCGTTCCCCATCACGCCCGAAGGCCTGCGCGGCACCTGGTCGTTCCACGCGTTGCCCGCCGGCCGGCACACCATCGAGGGATTCGCGGTGACGGCTGTCGACGTCGAGCACAAGGGCGGCCGCACGTTCGGGTACCGGCTCGAGGACGGCGGCGGTTCCCTGGCCTACCTGCCCGACCACGCGCCCGCCGCCGGGCGCTCCGCCGAGCTGCTGGCAATGCTCGACGGTGTGGACGTGCTCCTGCACGACGCGCAGTTCCTCGAACGCGAGCGGCCGGTCGCGGTGGACTACGGTCACGCGACGGTCGAGGACGCGGTCGCCCTCGCGGTGGAGTGCCGCGTCGGGCGGCTGGTGCTGTTCCACCACTCGCCGGCGCGCTCGGACGCCGCGCTGGACGAGATCGCGGCACGGGCGCCGGGCCTCGCCCCCGGCCTGCCGGTCACCGTCGCCCGCGAGGGCGACGTCCTCGAGATCCCAGGCTGACTGCCCGGGCGATTGCCCATTGACGAGTGCGCACGTCGAGATGATTCTGCGGGGAAGCCCTCGGGGTCGAGAACGGACGCGCCATGGTCACAGCCCTCCCGTCGAGGTCGTCACGGTCCGAACGGGGCGTGGTGGTCGTCGCCGCCTGCGCCGTTGCGCTGGCGATGTCGAACGTCGGGTCGGCTGCGAACGCCGCGCCGGCAGCGCCGCCGACGCACCTCGGCGTCTCGGTCGCGTCCAACCTCGCCGACGTCCCGCAGACGTCTGGGACCCCCGCCCTGCTCGTCGAGGCGCTCAAGGACGTCCCCGTCACGGTGACCCTGCTCGACGCGGCGGACCAGCCGGTCGTGGTGTCGAACTCCAAGGCCACGGTCGTCAGCCTGGCGGTCTCGGGCGGCCTGGGGTTCGTCGGCGCAGCGCAGGTCGTGATCCCGGGCGGGGTGTCATCCGGGGTCGGCACGGCCAAGCTCGACCGGACCGGCAACGACGTCACGATCTCCGGCGAGGTTGTCCGCGGTGTGAAGGAGGCGCTCGGGCTGACCGGTGTCTCACCGGACTTCGACGTCGTCCGGGACCGTGCGCAGTTCACCTACGACGTGTTCCCGGGGAACAACGTCCTGGTCAGCGAGGACGGCAAGGACACCGAGTGCACGCCGACCAAGACCGACAAGACCTGCGCAGACCTGATCCTGCCGAACGGCATCGCGAGCAACGCCTTCTTCGCCACCGGTGCCTGCGACGCCGCCGCGGGCTGTGAATCGACGAAGGAGCTGCTGCTGGTCCTGGCGGAGTTCGGTGCGGGCCACAGCAACCAGACGCCGGCCACCCTGATCGTCAAGTGCGACAAGTCGCTCTGCCCTGGGGGTGGCATCCAGACCTACACGCTGCAGGTGAACCTCGCCGGCGACGGCGCGCTCCCCTCTCAGCCCGCCCCATCGTGCGCGGCCAAGGGGGTCATCCAGGACGGTCTGGACTTCTGCGTGGACTACGTGCAGAGCAAGCGCGACAACTCCGGCGACAGCCACCTCTACCTGCTGCTCGCCCGCGACGCGCGCGCCAGCTGCTGCTGACACCCGCCACCCCAGGGGCATCGTCGGTCACGACGGCGCACCCACGCGTGGAAGGGCCCGTCGGGCAGGCCAGTCCGCCGTCACCGAGATGCCGAGCGGCTCGAGGATCTCCACGCTCTCGCGTCGCAGCCGGGCGGCCTCATCGGGGTCGGTGACGATCTCGGAGAGACCGTGCAGGGCGAAGCCGACTTCGTGCCTGCTGTCGGGGAGCCCGGCCATGTCGACGACGTCCCGCAGCTCGGCCGCCGCCGCCTTGGTTCGCCCGGCCGCCATCAGGGCGAAGCCGCGGACCCTGCGCACCAGTGGCAGGAGTACGTCGGCGTGCGTCTCACGGGCGTGCTTCCAGGCCGCGTCGGCCGCCGCCACGGCACCGTGCGCGTCACCGCGCAGCACGAGCCGCTCCGCCCGGGCGGAGTCGACCACGACGAGCTCCTGCGCCAGGCCCAGCCCGGTGAACCGCGAGCTGGCGTCCTCGAACAACCGGTCGGCCTCCTCGAACCGGCCGGCCGCCGCGGCGACCCGGGCGCTCTCGCGCAGCACCAGGGCCACCAGCTCCTCGTCGTTCACAACCCGGGCCATCCGCAGCGCTTCGCCCAGCACAGGCTCGGCCCCACCCAGCCTTCCCCGCCGGAGCAGGAGGTCCGCCTGGTTGTAGACGGCGTTCGCCTCATTGGCCTCGTCGCCGAGCCGATGGAAGGTCCGGCGCGCGCGGTCGTAGAGCGTCGGCACCTCGGACCACCGGCCGGCATGGAGGGCTTCGACGGCAAGGTTGTTGACGCTGTGCCCTTGACCGGCCAGGTCGCCCAGCTCTTCGTATGCCAGCAGCGCGAGCCGGCCGTAGGGCAGGTCAGGCGTCGTGCCTGCGCCCAGGTGCACGAAGAGCAGTCCGTTGTAGGCGTGTGCCATGACCGCCTTGTCGCCGGAGTCCTCGGCGTCGCGCGCAGCCACGGTTCCCCAGCGCAGCGCCTCCGAGTAACGACCCTGCGTCCGGCGACCGGCGGCGTACCGAGTCGCGAGCATCGACCGGGTGGCCCGCGCCGCGGGGGTGTCGAGCTCCTCGATCATGTGTAGGGCCCTGCGCAGGATCCGCAGCGACTGCGGGACCTTCCCGAGTCGCTGGTGCGTCCGGGCCTCCTTGTAGAGGAGGCCGGCCCCCGCGACGGGGTCGTCCCGCCGGCGCGCGCGTGCCTGCCGGAACGCCTGCACCGCATCGGTCGACCGCCCGGTGAGATCCCTGGCGTCACCGAGGGCCTCGAGGACGTCGGCCACGTCGCCGGACGGGATGTCGCCGGAGCGGCGGGCCGACTCCACGGCTCGCTCGAAGAAGTCGATCGCCTCGCCGTTGGCGTACTTGGCGCGGGCCCGCTCGCCGGCCGTCCGTGAGTACGCCCACGCTCGGTGGTAGCGCCCGGCGTGGAAGAAGTGCAGCGACAGGACCTCACTGACCTGCTGGGGGTCGTCCGCGGACCGTTCGATCGCCCGGCCCACCTGCTCGTGCAGGACCCGGCGCAGGCGGTAAGGCAGCCCCTCGTACGCGACGTCCCGCATCAGCGTGTGCCGGAAGCGCAGCCTCGCCGGTCCTTCCCGCACCAGGAAGTCCCTCAGCAGGGGCAGCCGACTGTCAAGATCCACGTCCGGGCGGTGCTCGGCGATCAGGTCCTCGAGCGCCTGCCGCTCCAGGACGACGCCCAGGCCGGCGGCGTAGCGCAGAACGGTGCGGTCCACCGGGTCGAGCCGGTCGACCTGGCTCGTGACAAGCGCCTCGACCGACTCCGGCAGGTCGCTCACCGTCCCGGCCCGTACCGCGTCCTGGACGAGGGCCGCGAGGAACATCGGGTTGCCGCCGCTGCGCGAGGCGAGCTGGTCCATCGCGTGCTGGGGCAGTGGT
>JBOGDX010000179.1:0-6322 GCA_050743225.1 Actinomycetes bacterium
CTAGACGTGTTCGTGCACGACCGGCGGACCGGGGCCACCACCCGGGTATCGGTGGCAAGCGACGGCAGCCAAAGCACGGACTACAGCGGCAACCTTGGGCTGGCCCTCTCGGCGGACGGTCGGTATGTGGTGTTCGACTCGTACGCCAACAACCTGGTGCCCGGCGACACCAACGGCGTGCCCGACGTGTTCGTGCACGACCGGCAGACCGGGACCACTAGCCGGATCTCGGTGGCTAGCGACGGCAGCCAGGTCTACTACGGCGACATCAGCTTTGGGCTGGCCCTGTCGGCGGACGGCCGGTACGTGGCTTTCGGCTCGTCCACAGGTCGCCTGGTGCCCGGCGACACCAACGGCAAGTTCGACGTGTTCGTGCACGACCGGCGGACCGGCACCACCAGCCGCGTCTCGTTGGCCAGTGACGGCCGCCAGGTCTACAACGACAGCGGTCAGGCGGTCATCTCCGCGGACGGCCGGCACGTGGGGTTCATGTCCTTCGCGGGCCGCCTGGTGCCCGGCGACAGCAACGGCGCCGAAGATGTGTTCGTCCACGACCGGCGGACCGGGGCCACCAGCCGGGTCTCGGTTGCCAGCGACGGCAGCCAAGCCAACGAAGCCAACTCCTGGCCGGCCGTCTCGGCGGACGGCCGGCACGTCGCCTTCATCTCGCGCGCGAGCAATCTGGTGACCGGCGACACCAACCGCACGGAGGACGTGTTCGTGCGAATAGTGCGCTGACCGCAAGAGCCACGCACCCACCGGCCGCGCTGACGCTCCGGCGAGCGCGAAGTCGGCCGTACTCGAAGAAGATTCTCACCTCCGCGCGGGTGGCGCCGCACTTTGCGGTCACCTGTGCACCATCGCATTAGCGGCGGCCACTAGATGGTCCATGGCACGGATGCTCCTGCTGAGCGCCCCCGGACCGATGAACGTGTCGCCGAGGTGAGCGAGTCCCTTGTTCCCGACAAGCGTCGCAAGGTGTCGCGATAAGGCGGTGTCGACCCGAGCGAGCAGCGCGACCGCGTCGGAGTGGTCGGTGCTCGCCGATCGGCCGCCCAACCGCAGACAGCAGATCGCGTCGGCAGCCGCGATGCCTGCGAGCACGGCGTTGCCTGCGGCCGCATTGCGTGCCGCCCCGGTGCTGTCGCCCGGTCTCAGCTTCGCCAGCTCCTGGTACGCCGTCGCCGTCGCGACCCGGTTACGCGCCTCACGGCCCGTGCACGGCGTCTCCTTGCCTCTGCGGGTCGCCATCAGCCGGCGGGCCGACGCCGTCGCCGACCGAGGACATCGTCAAGCGGTCGTCCTGCGAGGAGAACGCCCTCTGACTTCCAGTCGGCCAGCACCGGCTCCTCGTTGTCGGCGGCCTGCCTCAGCTCACCGACGGAGAGGTCGAACCAGGACACCGGGTTGCCGGTGACCGTCCGCAGCCGCCACCCGCTCCGGTACAGCTGCTCGGCCCAGGGCGACTCGGGCGCGTTGTCCTCGCGGATCACCAGGATGTCCAAATCGCTGGTTGCGGTGCCGTCACCGCGTGCCGCGGAGCCGAAGAGCGTCGCGTGCACAGGAGCCACATCCCACGACGCCAGCTCCTGCTCGAGCACGTCGAACATTCGTCGGCGCAGGGTCACCAATGCGACGATCGCCTCCGCCGCGAGGTGGTCCCGGTTGAGGCGGCACATCCGCGCCCTGCCGGCCTGTTCCACCAGCACGAGACCGCGCTCGTGCGCGTGGTCAACGATCTCGAGGGCGCGCGCAGCCGACACGCCGGCCAGTCGCGCCGCCTGCCGGATGGAGAACGCCGCGTCGGCGCCGGCGAGGACCCGCAGGACTGCCGCGGTGGTGCGCGGCATGACGACATCCGCGGGCTCGCTGAGATTCACCGGAATCCCTCTGTTCGCTATTCCCACTCATATGAGTGGTATTACCATACACGGTTCGGTCGGCGGGGGGCTCCTGCTACAGCGGCGCCGGAGCGTCCACCGCGCTGGACGAGCTGACCTACCCTCGCCACCTCCGGGAGCAACCGGATCGGTGCGCTGAACTTCCAGGAGTCCGCCACCGACTACGTCGCCCGCGGGACGCGGGCCAGCCTCGAGCAGCTGCTGGACACCGCCGAGCTCGTGGAGGCCGGCGCCGCGCTGCCCGACGACCTTGCGGCTGCCGCCCTACACGGCATGTCCATCGGCGGAACCCCGTCCCAAGGCCATGCTCGAGGATGGCGGCCGTCACCTGATCGCGAAGTTCTCCTCGACACCGCCAAGCGGTGCTGGGTCACGCCCAACGGCTCCAGGAACTCTTCCAGGAGCACCTCTCCCGGGTGAATAGGCACGATGGTCGCCATGCTGCTCACCTCCTAGTGGTAGTCGACGATCTCCACGTCTTGTGGCCCCGCGGCCCGCGCCGCCTCTGTGCAGCGGCCCGGCCCCCGAAGCTGCGGAGCACAGGTGCGTTCAACCGCCCTCAGCCCCGCAGCTCATGAAGCTTGGACATCGGCGGACGTGCGCCAGGTTGCCTACCTACGACATTCCGGCAAGTTCGGCCATCCGGGCCGTCCCTGCCCCGACGGACATCCGAAAGCGTTCCACGGCGGCAGTCAGCTCGTCGGAGACCGCCATATCCGGGGGGATGCGGGCCGGGTTCAGCGGACCCGTCGGCCCACGCCTTGATGTCGGGGTGAGACGAGAACGACATCGCAAATGCCGCGCATGCCTAACCGCGTACGACGTGGCCGCACCCACAGCGTCCATGGCGACGGTTTCAAAGCCCGAGGTAGGTACGTATGGCCGATTCGAGCTTCTGCAGTTCGGCGGGGTGGAGTCGGCCACGGCGTCGCCGGAGCCGGCTTCGATCCACGGAATGAAGGTCTGTCGCGTTTGCGTAGCTGATGGCGTAGCGGGTGAGGCCTACACCGGGATCCAGCGGGATGTGCGTCGGAGCCGGTCCCGCCGTGCCCGTGATGATGGCGACGGTCACAAAGCTGAGGCGACCGATCATGGGGTTGATCGTCAGGATGACGGCCGGGTGTTCGCCAACGATGGGGATCCGGGCGTCCCACACTTCGCCTCGGAGCGGCTCCATCCGCTAGCCGCGGTCGGCTGGGGCGACTCCTGCCGGCAGCGGAGCTGGTTGGCCGGCGTAGAACTCGTCGTAGGCGGCAACCATGGCTGCCTCGCGAGCGCGTTCGTGGACGAGCCGGAGACCTTCGCGAACGAGCGCCGATGATCCGTCCAGGCCGAGAACCACAGCATCCTGTTCCACCAGCGCACGAGCAAAGCCCTGATCGACCCGGGCCTGCATGATCACAGAGGCGGACCTTGAGGTGACCCGCTTGGAAGTTGCGGGTGGGACTCGCCGTGACGTCGTCTTCCGAGCGGCGGCAGACTTTGCGGTCGACCGTCGAGCGCCGGCGCCCGTCTTCCTGGCCATGTATTGAGTTTGTCATACAACCTCGCACCAGGCAAGCCGGCCGGCTGATCGGATCTGGGGTACCAGGCGCCCCTACGTCGACCAGCGGCTCAGCCGCCTGGTGCCACTAGTCCCGCCTCATACGCGAGCACCACCAGCTGGGCTCGGTCCCGCACGCCCGTCTTCCGTAGCAGGCTGCCGAAGTGCGTCTTCACCGTCGCCTCGCTGACGAACAGGGCAGCGGCAGTCTCGGCGTTCGACAGGCCGCGTGCGACCAGGACAAGGACTTCACGCTCTCGTTCAGATAGGCCGACGACCCGGGCGCCTGCCTCCGGTGCGGGTCGCCGGGCCAGCGCCTGTTCCAGCAGCCGCCGGGTGGGGACGGGGTCGAGCACCATCTCCCCGGCAGCGACGGTTCGGATCGCCTCCACAAGCCGGGACCGTGGGGCGTCCTTGAGGAGGAAGCCAGATGCGCCGGCCTTCACGGCGTCGACGACATGCTCGTCGAGGTCGAAGGTCGTCAGCACGAGCACCGCGGGTGGTTGGGACAGTTCCATCAGCTTGCGGGTGGTCGCGATGCCGTCGAGGCGCGGCATTCGCACGTCGAGTACGGCGACGTCAGGCCCCGTCCGGCCAACCAGGTCGAGGGCCTCGATCCCGTCCGAGGCTAGGCCGACGACGCCGATGTCGGCCTCTACGGACAGCATTGCGTCCAGGCCATCGCGTACCAGGCGCTGGTCGTCCGCGATCACCACTCTGATCATCCGACGCGCCCGTCCAGCGGCAACCGGGCAAGCACCTCGAACCCGCCGCCGTCACGTTCGCGGAACGCAACCGTGCCGCCGACGAAGCCGACGCGCTCGCGCATCCCGGCGAGGCCGTACCCGGTCGGTTCGCCCCGGCCAGGACCGGGCCCGTGGTCGCGGACTCTGACCTCGACCGCGCCGGAGCCGACGTCGACGGCCACTTCGGTCTCGGCGCCGCCTGCGTGCTTGACGACGTTCGTGATCGACTCCTGAACGACGCGGTACGCCGCCGCCCCGACCATCGCGGGTACGGCCGTCGGCTCACTCGACATGTGAAGGGTGATCGGCAGGCCGGCGTCGGCCGCGTCGCGCACCAGGTCGGACACGTCGGCCAGGCCCGGCTGCGGATCGGTGCGGCGTTCGGTGGGAGCGGCTGGGTCGCGGTGCAGCATCCCGAGCAGGATTCGCAGCTCCACCAGCGCCGCGCGGCCGGCGGTCTCGACCGCGAGCATCGCCGTCCGTGCCCGCTGGCGGTCACCGTCGAGAACTGCCTCGGCCGCCTGCGCCTGCACCACCATGAGCGACACCCTGTGCGCGACCACGTCGTGCAACTCCCGCGCGATCCGCTGCCGTTCCGCCTCCGCGCCACGCGCAGCCGCCAGCTCCTGCTGGGCGTGCAAGGTGCGATAGTCCTCGCGGAGCGCCCGGATGGCGCGACCCCGGCCCGCCACCAGGAAACCGGCGGTCCACGATCCGAGGAGCAGCACGAGCACGAACACCGCATCGTCCGCGCCGATCACCACTCCTGCCGCCACGATGAGCGTGGCGCCGACGTAGGCGTGCCTCTTGGTGGAATAGGCAGCGACACCGTACGCCGCCAGCATGAGCGCGATCAGGGATGTTAGCCCCTCGGTCGGGATCGTCAGCAGTTGTTCGGCGGCCGCGGCGGCCAGGACCACAGCGAGCACCGGCAGTGGGTGCCGACGAAGCAGCGCCAGAGGCAGGGTCATCAGGAGGCCGGACGCGATCAGCACGGTCCGGTCGCCGGCAACGTCACGCACGCCGGGCGCGAGCCCCGGTGCCCAGACCTCCACAAACGCCGCGGTGGCGAGACCGAGCCCGACGAGCGCCCAGACTGGATCGGGCTGCCATCCGCGACCGGACATGTGGGCACGGTACTGGGACGGGGCACTCTCCGACTCGGCCTGCGGGATGAGCCGATCCGCGATCTTTCCGACCCCGGATGGATCCCAGATGCGGCCGGCCTGGCCGAACATTCGTGCATCCGCCTAAGGAGGAACCATGTCCCGTCTCCCCACCGCCCTCGTCCTCGGCCAGCTCGTCGGCCTGCTGGGGTGGATCGACCCGCTCTTCTTCCCGCTCGTTTTCGTCGGCCCGCTCGTGGCCGGTGGTGTCTGCGCCGGGCTGGGACTGCGCGCCTCGTGGCCCGCCTTGCTCTGGGCCAGCGCCGGCGTCAGCATGCTCTGGACCGACTGGGTCGTGAACCGCGAGGACGTCATCTTCCATGCGGTCCTGGCCGTCGTCATGGCCCTTCTGGCAGCCGCTGGATGGGGCGTGGTGACCCTCGCCCGTCGCGGCCGTCAGAAGCAAACCAGTGCCACCCTCGGCTGACCACCCTGCGGGCTCACTTGCCTGGCCGGCCGCTGCGCAGCGTCCACGCGGTCCTCGCCTACCTGCAACAGGCCAGCGAAGCCTGACCCGCCGCTGGTGGTGACGGGGGACAGGGCTACCCGCGTACGACGTCGCCGCACGCACCGCGTGCTTCAGCGCCCCTAAGTAAGTGGCGTCGAAACGTCAAGGGGAGACGGCGGGTGCGTGACCTCGACGTGTCACGCCGAAGCTCCGGCGAAACAGATGGACGAGATCACGGTCCTGTTTTCCGTGCTCATCTTCAGCGCCGTCGGCTACAAGCCGGACAATCCATCGGGACTCTGGGGCTTCGGTGGATGGTCTTCGGCCTGGTGCTGGTGGCGATGCTCCACTTCGGGCTCAAGCGTCGCCCCTAGCAGTCTGAGCCATCGGCCGGCGGCGCCTTCGGCGCGATGGCAGATCCACTGCCCGCGAACCGGACCGGCGAGGTCAGGATGACCGCCACGCCGCCGCCCTCCCTGCCGACGACGTGGCTCACCCGCTACGAGGTGTTCGTCGAC
>JBOGDX010000180.1:0-6303 GCA_050743225.1 Actinomycetes bacterium
CTCGGTCTGGCCCACGAGCAGCGGCAGCGTCAGGAAGGCACCGAGCACGAGAGCGATGCGCAGCGCGGCTTCGAGGACCTCGCTCACTCGGGCTCCTCCGTCGCGACGGCCGGGCGGTCGGGACGGGGGCCCCACTGGGCGGGGTCGGGCACCCCGGGCGGGCGGGTCTTGCGCCGGCTCGGTGCGCCGTGCGTGTCGGCGTCGGACTCCCCCGGCTCCTTGGCTCCCGGCCAGGCCTTGGCGGCACGGGCGGCGAGCGCGAAGTCCTTGCGCAGCGGGTGACCCTCGAAGCCGTCGGGCAGCAGCAGCGGCACCAGGTGCGGGTGACCCTCGAACTCGACGCCGAACATCTCGAACGTCTCGCGCTCGTGCCAGTTGGCCCCGGCGAAGACGGCCGTCGCGGTGGGAAGCACCGGCGACGAGGCGGGCACGCGGGTGCGCAGCAGCAGGTGCTCCTTGCGGTCCAGCGACCACAGGTGGGCGACCACGTCGAAGCCGGGCCGGTCCGCGTCGTCGAGCTGGTCGACGCCGGTCAGCCAGTCGAAGTAGGTGAACCCGAGCTCGTCGCGGGCGAGGGTCAGCGCGTCGACCCAGGACGGCGGCGGGACGTCGACCGTGTCCTGGCCGTGCGAGGAGTCGACAGCGGCCTGCGCGCCGTACCGCGCTGCGAGCACGGCGGCCGGTGTCCCCGCCTGGTCCGCGTCGGTCACGCGTCGTCCCCCACGGGGATCGAGGTGATCGGGCCCCGCGGAGCCGCGGGGTGGTAGCGGTCGGCCAGCGACTCGGCGGCGATCTTCTCCTGCAGCTTCAGGATGCCCTGCAGCAGCGCCTCCGGGCGGGGCGGGCAGCCGGGCACGTAGACGTCGACCGGAACGATCTGGTCGACCCCCTTCGTGACGCAGTAGGAGTCCCAGTAGGGCCCGCCGGAGTTGGAGCAGGCGCCGAAGGAGATCACGTACTTCGGCTCGGGCATCTGCTCGTACAACCGCTTCACCGCCGGCGCCATCTTGTCGGTGACCGTGCCGCTGACGACCATCAAGTCGGCCTGCCGCGGACCGGGCGCGAACGGGATGACCCCGAGCCGGATGAAGTCGTGACGGGACATCGACGAGGCGATGAACTCGATCGCGCAGCAGGCCAGGCCGAAGTTGAACACCCACAGGCTGTAGCGGCGCCCCCAGTTGAGGATCAGCCGCATCGGCTCCGGCGCGGCCCGCTGCAGCGCTCCCACCGTCGGCCGACCGATCGTGGGGGCCGGCAGGTCTACTGCCACGTGAGAACCCCCTTGCGCCAGGCGTAGAGCAACCCGACGGCGAGGAACCCGATGAAGACGAACATCTCGACCAGTGTGGTGGCGCCGAAGCCGGGAGCGGCGAAGACCGTGGCCCACGGGAAGAGGTAGATCGCGTCGACCGCGAAGATCACGTAGAGGTAGGAGAAGACGTAGTAGCGGACGTGGCTCTGGGCCCAGCCCTCGCCGACCGGGTCGACCCCGCACTCGTAGGTCAGCAGCTTCTGCGGGGTGACCACGTGCGGGCGCAGCAGCCGGTTGGCCGTGAACGCGACCGTGACGAAGGCAACGCCGACCAGGAGGACCAGCCCGACCAGGGCGTATCCACCGTAGAAGCCCTCCACATGGCCTCCTCGATCTTGCGACCAGGGCCGAGCCTAGCGACGACGGGCGGGATTACCGAGAGCGGCGACAGCAACCGCATGAGGCTCTCCGCGCAACGCGGCGGCGCGCGCAACCTACACGGACGTAACATGGAGTGATGCCGGGGAAGAACGTCCAACAGCTCGAGCGGGTGATCATCCGCTTCGCGGGCGACTCCGGCGACGGCATGCAGCTCACCGGAGACCGGTTCACGACGGAGACCGCGTCCTTCGGCAACGACCTGTCGACGCTGCCGGACTTCCCGGCCGAGATCCGGGCCCCTGCCGGGACCCTGCCGGGCGTCTCGGCGTTCCAGCTGCACTTCGCCGACCACGACATCATGACGCCGGGTGACCGGCCGGACGTTCTCGTGGCGATGAACCCGGCCGCGCTCAAGGCCAACATCGACGACCTCGAGCGCGGCGCCGACCTCATCGTCAACACCGACGAGTTCACCAAGCGGAACCTCACCAAGGTCGGCTACGCCGAGAACCCGATCGAGGACGGCTCGCTGGACGCGTACAACGTCCACCCCATCGCGCTGACCTCGATGACGGTGGAGGCGCTCAAGGGCTTCGACATCACCAAAAAGGAGGCCGAGCGGGCGAAGAACATGTTCGCCCTGGGCCTGCTGTCGTGGCTCTACAACCGCCCCACCGAGGGCACCGTGAGGTTCCTCGAGACCAAGTTCGCCCGCAACGAGGCGATCATGAAGGCCAACCTCAAGGCCTTCCAGGCGGGCTGGAGCTTCGGCGAGACGACCGAGGACTTCTCGGTGTCGTACGAGGTGAAGCCGGCCCGGCTGCCGGCCGGCACCTACCGCAACATCTCCGGAAACCTGGCCCTCTCGTTCGGGCTCGTGGCCGCCGCGCAGCGCACCGGGCTGCCGCTGTTCCTCGGGTCCTACCCGATCACCCCTGCCTCCGACATCCTGCATGAGCTCTCCAAGCACAAGCAGTTCGGCGTGCGGACCTTCCAGGCCGAGGACGAGATCGCCGCGGTGGGGGCGGCGCTCGGCGCGGCGTACGGCGGGTCGCTGGCCGTCACGTCGACCTCCGGCCCCGGCCTCGCGCTCAAGGCGGAGACGATCGGCCTCGGTGTCTCCCTCGAGCTGCCGCTGATCGTGGTCGACGTGCAGCGCGCCGGCCCGTCGACCGGGATGCCGACGAAGACCGAGCAGGCCGACCTGCTGCAGGCGATGTTCGGCCGCAATGGAGAGGCGCCGGTGCCGATCGTCGCGCCGCGCTCCCCGGCCGACTGCTTCGACACCGCGCTCGAGGCGGCGCGGATCGCGACGACGTACCGGGTGCCCGTCATCCTGCTCTCCGACGGCTACCTGGCGAACGGCTCCGAGCCGTGGCAGGTGCCGGACGTCGAGAACCTGCCGGACCTGCGGGTGCAGTTCGCGACCGAGACGAACGCGACCGTGGACGGGCGAGCGGCCTTCCAGCCGTACCTGCGCGACGCCGGGACCCTGGCCCGGCCGTGGGCCGTGCCGGGCACGGCCGGCCTGGAGCACCGCATCGGCGGCATCGAGAAGGCCGACATCACGGGGAACATCTCCTACGACCCGGCCAACCACGACTTCATGGTCCGGACCCGGCAGGCCAAGGTGGACGCGGTCGCCGCGACGATCCCGCCGACCGAGGTCGAGGACCCGTCCGGGCGGGCGCGGCTGCTGGTCCTGGGATGGGGCTCCACGTACGGCCCGATCGGCGCGGCCTGCCGGCGGGTGCGGGCGGAGGGTGTCGAGGTCGCGCAGGCGCACCTGCGTCACCTCAACCCGTTCCCTTCGGATCTGGGTGACGTGCTCCGCCGCTACGACAAGGTGCTCGTCCCGGAGATGAACCTGGGCTACGGGTTCGGCGGTCAGCTGGCGATGCTGGTGCGCGCGAAGTACCTGGTCGACGCGATCGGCTACAACCAGATCCGTGGGCTGCCGTTCAAGGCCGACGAGCTGGCTGCGGTCATCACCAACGTGAGCGAGGACCTGCATGCCTGAGCACATCCCTGGACACCTCCCGGCGCTCGAACTCGTGCCGAAGGCGCGCGAGCCCCAGTCGGCGAAGGACTTCAAGACCGACCAGGAGGTGCGCTGGTGCCCCGGGTGCGGGGACTACGCCATCCTCGCGGCCGTCCAGTCCTTCATGCCCGAGCTCGGGTTGGCCCGGGAGAACATCGTGTTCGTGTCGGGGATCGGCTGCTCATCGCGGTTCCCGTACTACATGGACACGTACGGCATGCACTCCATCCACGGGCGTGCTCCGGCCATCGCGACAGGTCTCGCGGCATCGCGACCCGACCTGTCGGTGTGGGTCGTCACCGGTGACGGCGACGCGCTGTCCATCGGCGGCAACCACCTGATCCATGCCCTGCGGCGCAACGTGAACCTGAAGATCCTGCTTTTCAACAACCGGATCTACGGGCTGACCAAGGGCCAGTACTCGCCCACGTCCGAGCTCGGCAAGATCACCAAGTCGACGCCACTGGGGTCGCTGGACTCGCCGTTCAACCCGGTGTCACTGGCGCTGGGCGCGGAGGCCTCGTTCGTCGCGCGGTCGGTCGACTCCGACCGCAAGCACCTGACCGCGGTGCTGCGCGCCGCCGCTGCCCACCGCGGCACCGCCCTGGTCGAGATCTACCAGAACTGCAACATCTTCAACGACAACGCGTTCGAGCCGCTGAAGGACCCGGCGACCCGCGACGACTTCACCATCCGGCTGGAGCACGGGCAGCCGATCACGTGGGGAGCGCAGGCTCAGTTCGGGGTGGTCCGCGACCTCGACCAGGCGCTGAAGGTCGTGGAGGTCGCGTCAGTCCGGCCCGACGAGCTGGTGGTGCACGACGCCCACCTCGAGGATCCTTCGCACGCGTTCGACCTCTCCCGGCTGGCTGACGTCTCCCTGGCCCGGACGCCGATCGGCGTGTTCCGCTCCGTCGACCGCCCGGTCTACGACGACCTGATGCGCGAGCAGATCGAGCGCAGCCAGGAGACGCAGGGAGGGCCCGCTACGTCACGCGACCTGGCCGGCCTGCTGGCCGGGTCGGACACGTGGACGGTCTCGTAGGCACCCCGACGTCGTAGCCCTATCCGACGAGGGCGTCCAGCGCCACGTCGACGTCCGCCTCCGTGGTGTAGAGGTGGAAGGACGCGCGGAGCGACCCTGCTCGGGTGGCCGCTCTGATCCCCGCCCGCTCGAGCCGGTCGTGCGCCCCGTCGATCTCCGCCGACACGATCGCCGAGTTGCACGGCGGCAGGCCGAGACCGGCGCGGAACCGGTTGGCGAGACCCACGTCGTACGCCTGGATCTGCTCGACGCCCACGCGCTCTAACGCCTCCAGTGCCGGCGCGGTGCCGACCCAGCTGAACCAGGCCGGCGACACGTCGAAGCGCCGCGCGTCCTCGGCGAGACGCAGCGGCGGCCCGTAGTACGACGTGTGGACGTCGGCGCCTGCGTACCACCCGGCGCTCAGCGGCCGCATCTCGCTCTGCAAGCGCTCGCCTAGCGTGAGGAAGGTGGCTCCTCGCGGCGCGGTCAGCCACTTGTAACCGCCACAGACGAGCGCGTCGACACCGCTCGCGTCCACCGGCAGCCAGCCGACCGCCTGGGTGGCGTCGACCACGACCAGGGCGTCGACGGACCGGGCGGCATCGACGACCGCATCGAGGTCGGCCACCTCGCCGGAGGAGGACTGCACGAGGCTGAACGCGACGGCTGTCGTGCCCCGCGTCACCGAGTCGGCGAGCCGGCCCGGTGGAACGGTGACGACCTCGACCCCGCGGTCCGCGTGCACCATCCAGGGAAACAGGTTGGACGTGAACTCGACGTCGGGGACCACCACCCGTGCCCCGGCGGGCAGCGAGGCGGCGACCACGCCGAGCATCTCGCTGACCTGGCCCCCGACGGCGACCGACGTCGCCGGCACGCCGACGAGCCGCGCGAACGCGTCCCGGGCCCGACCGGTCGACTCGTCCCACCGCTCCCAGCTCTGCCGGCCGTCCCGCCAGGAACGCAACGCCTCCTGCATCTCGTCCCATGCGGTGGACGGCGGGAGACCGTAGCTCGCGGTGTTCAACCAGCCGGGCTCGGGAGCCCACAGGGATCGCACGAGGCCGAGGTCCATGCCGGCATCCTCCACGCTGACGGCGCCGAGATCATCCCTTGACCCCCTTCCGCCGAGCCTGCGCCCGGAGCATGATCACGGTTAAACGGTGGGCTCAACCTAGGACGGCCGGCCATGACCACGAGCACTCGGTTCACCCGCGAAAAGGCTCCCTGTGGCAAGACCGTCGACGGAGAGCACGTCCGCGACGACGACCCGGACGGGGGATTCCTGATCGACCAGATGAGGTACGACTGCGGCTGCCGCAGCACCCGTCAGCAGTATCACGACGGCAGCGTGCATTTCCGGGTCGTGGACCACCACGGCAAGGTCCGCTGCGACGAGCAGTCGCCGATGCACGAGGGCTGAGCCGCGCTATGCCCGCGGCGTACGACGTACTTCTGGTGGGCGGCGGTGGCGCGGGCCTACGGGCGGCGATCGAGCTTGCCGAGACCGACCGCCGGCTGCGGGTGGCCGTCGTGTCCAAGGTCTACCCGATGCGCAGCCACACGGTCTCCGCCGAAGGCGGCGCGGCAGGGGTGATC
>JBOGDX010000181.1:0-6293 GCA_050743225.1 Actinomycetes bacterium
GTGGTCTTGTTCTCGTTCCGCTCCCCGGTCGCGGTGATTGTGAAGCGGCGGTATCTGCGGCCAAATCGACTCGGCGAGCGGCGTAGGCCCGGGATCCGGCTGGGCGGCGCAGTGTCTGGACGCTGCCTCTGCTACGTTGCGTGCGCCAGTCGTACTCCAACGTGAGACAGGGAACCCGGTGTGAATCCGGGACTGACGCGCAGCGGTAAGGGTGACGGGCGAGGCACTTTGCCACTGGACCGTGATCGGTCTGGGAAGGCGTCTCGTTCGGTTGATCCCGAGTCCGAAGACCTGCTGGCCGTGGGCTCATGAGTCCGCGTGAACTGTCCAACAGGCTTCGCGACCACAAGCCTCGACATGAGATGAGAACTCATGCGTATTTCCCGCCCCTTGACGACCCTTGCCACCATCTCGCTACTGACTGCCGTCAGCGCCTGCGCCGGTGCCCCAACCCAGAAGGTCACCGCCGAGGCAGGCGATGGCTACCCGGTGAACGTCTCCACCTGCGGCTTCACCTCAACGCTTGAGGCAAGGCCCACGAAGACAATCACGATGAACCAAGGTGCCACCGAGGTCGTGCTCGCCCTCGGCGCCGAGGACCAGCTCGCCGGCACGGCGTACCTCGACGACGAGGTCCCGGCGAAGTGGAAGAAGGCGTACGACTCGGTGCCGGTCCTGTCCAAGGAGTACCCGGACCACGAGACCATCCTCGCCGCCAAGCCAGACCTCATCTACGGCTCGTACATCAGCGCCTTCGACAATGAGGCCGCCGGCCCCCAGAAGGACCTCGAGAAGCTCGGGATCGCCTCAATGACCTCGCTGTTCGGATGCGGCGACGGCGACGCCAAGCCGGAGGGCGGCACCACCTTCGAGACCGTCTGGAACGAGATCGACCTGGTCGCCAAGGCGCTCGGCGTGACGGACAGGGCCGAGGCCCTCCGCGCCGAGCAGGAGGAGGTGCTCGCCGGGCTGGCCGAGGAGAAGGCCGGCGCCGGTCTCAACGTGTTCTGGTACGACTCCGGTGACAAGACCCCGTACGTCGGCACCGGCGAGGGCGGCCCGCAGCTGATCCTCGACGCCGTCGGCGCGACCAACGTCTTCGCCGACATCCCCAACGGCTGGACCGACGTCGCCTGGGAGAAGGTCATCGCCGCCGACCCCGACGTCATCGTTCTCGCCGACGCGTCGTGGTCCACCGCGCAGGAGAAGATCGACTATTTGAAGTCCGATCCGGTGCTCAGCCAGTTGCGCGCAGTCAAGGCTGGTGCGTTCGTAACGCTGCCGTTCTCGGAGACCGCCCCCGGCGTTCGACTTGCCGACGGTGCCACACACGTCGCTGAGCAGCTCGCCAAGGTGAAGGGCTGATGCTCCACACGCTGACTCCGCGTCGGGCCTCCGGGCCCGTCGCGGAGGTGCCTGCCATGGCCCCGCGACGCGTGGCTCCCCGCGCCGCTGTGGTCGGGGTCCTCTTGGTGCTCGGCCTGCTGGTGACGATCGTGGTGGGTGTCGGGATCGGGTCGGTTCACGTACCGATCAGCACAGTGCTCGAAGTGATCGCTCGCCGTGCGGCCTCGGCGGTGCTGATGTGACGCTGTTGGACGACCAGATCGTCTGGCAGCTCCGGATGCCCCGAGTGCTCGGCGCAGCCGCGACTGGAGCAGGCCTGGCACTGGTCGGGGTGGTGCTGCAGTCGCTGACCCGCAACGACCTGGCCGACCTCTACCTGCTCGGAATCTCCGGCGGTGCGGCCGTCGGCGCAGTCAGCGTGCTGGTGCTCGGCTTCTCGCGACCACGATGCTGACCCTCGGCTCGTTCGCCGGAGCCGTTGGCGCGCTGGTGGCGGTGCTGGTGCTGGCGACCGGCCGGGCCGGCGACCTGCCCCCGGCACGCACGGTGCTCGCTGGTGTCGCCATCGGCCAGGTCTGCGCGGCGTACACCTCATTCGTGACGATCATGAGCGGGGATCACGACGCGGCTCGGCGGGTCTTGAGCTGGACGATGGGCTCACTCGCCGGGCTCCGCTGGGATTCGGCGATCCTGCTCGTGGTGGTCGCGCTCGTGGCCTCGGTCCTCGTGCTGGGCTTCGCGACCGACCTCGACGCGTTCGCCTTCGGTGAGTCGGCGGCGACCTCGCTCGGCGTCTCAGTGAACCGGACTCGGTGGATCCTGCTGGCCGGGACCGCGCTGGTCACTGCGAGCTTGGTGGCCTACACCGGTGCGATCGGTTTCGTTGGCCTGGTCGTCCCGCATGTGGTGCGGCTCCTGGTCGGACCCTCCCACCGGCGACTACTGCCGCTGAGTGCGCTGGCCGGAGCGATCCTGCTGGTGTGGGCGGACACCGCCGCCCGGTCACTGATCGATGGTCAGGAGATCCCGATCGGTGTGGTGACGGCCGTGCTCGGAGCGCCGGTCTTCGCGATCCTGCTGCGACGGGAGCGGAGTCGATGAAGGCGGAGTCGATTGCCTGGGGCGTCCCGGGTCGCCAGATCCTCGATGACATCTCGATCGAGTGCGGGCCGGGCACCGTCACCGGGCTGCTCGGATCGAACGGGTCAGGCAAGACCTCGCTGCTGCACATCCTGGCCGGCCTGCGCCGGGCCGATTCTGGCCGCGTCAGGCTCGGTGGGGACGACCTGCATCGATTGCCTGCCCGGGATCGGGCACGCCGCATCGCCGTGGTGGAGCAGCACTCGACCACGGGTCTGGACCTCCAGATGCGCCACGTCGTCGAGCTGGGGCGGATCCCACACCGCGGTCGCTGGCCCGCGGGACGGACCGAGGGCGCCGACGCCTTGGCGCGGGCGATCGAGCTCGCCGAGGTCGGAAGCTTGCTCGACCGCCGCTGGCAGACACTGTCGGGCGGCGAACGGCAGCGGGTGCAGCTCGCACGCGCCCTCGCGCAGGAGCCCGAGATCCTGATCCTCGACGAGCCGACCAACCACCTCGACCTCGGACACCAGATCGACTTCCTCTCGACCGTGCGCCGACTCGGGCTGACCGTGATCGCGGCACTGCACGACCTGGATCTCGCGGCGGCTTTTTGCGATCAGCTAGTGCTCCTTCAGGCCGGTCGAGTCGTTTCCGCGGGGGGCGCCGAGGCAGTGCTGACACCGGAAACGATCGCCCTGGTGTACGGCGTCGAGACGTCCGTCGGCCGGCATCCGGACTCCGGGCGGCTTCACGTCGTGTGGCACCACCGCAAGCAGCCGGCGTGAGCGGCGTCCTGGTACTGGTCGCGATGGGAATCGACGGCCCGGCTCGGGAACGAGAGCTGTACGAGCTCGCCGAGGCCGTCGACGCAACGATCGCCTTCGTGCAAGGGGCGGACCCGTCTTTGGCAGCCGAGCTTGACCGGCTACACGCCGCCGGCCAGCGCCGGATTCGGGTGGCGCGAGTGCCAGTCGGGATCAACGCCCCCGCCCGCTCCGGGCTGACTCGCGTCGTCGCGCATTGGCTGACAACGCATCACGAAGTCACGGTCGAGATCCAGGGCCGGGAGATCCAGGCCAATGACTCGCTGACCTCGCCCGGCTGGGAGAAGATCCCCGGTCACCGGCACCACCTCCTCGCATGTCGGGGTCCGCGGTGCGCAGCCAAGGGCGCTGCAGCGACAGCCGCCGCGGTGACCGCGGAGCTCACGCGCCGTCGACTCGGTGACGACGACGTGCTGGTGACTCAGACTGGCTGCATGTTCCCGTGCAACCACGCACCGGTGGTCGTCGCCCACCCCGACGATCGATGGTTCGGCAAGGTTGCTGCGAGCGACATCCCGGAAATCGCGGCAGCATTGCTGGATCGCACTGAGTCCGCGCTTGAGCTGCCGCGGGCCGTCGCCGTGCCACTGCGGGACTGATTCGAGCACCCTCCACGAACCCTCCGTTCGGGAGGATGGTTCACGCCTCCCGAACAACCGTTCGTTCGCGCCGCCGGCGCCGTCGAGAGTGGGTGATGACGAACTCGCTCATCCGCCTCGAAGAACTCCCGCTCCCTGACGCGACCGTCGCCCTCACCGCGGCTGACGCCGAGCGGATCGCGACCGCCATCGAAGCCGAGCTCGCCATCGACGCGCGAGACCTACGCAGGTGGCTGGCGACAGTGGGAGCGCTGGTGCCAGGGCCGGGGCATCACTCCGCTGCCAGCCTCCCCGGAGGCGCTTGCTGCCTTCCTGGTTGAACGCGCCGAGGCCGGGCTCACCTTCGGGACCCTCGACGCCTACTGCTCCAGCATCGCGCACCGGCACGGGCAGGAAGGGCTGCCGGACCCGACCGCCCACGTCGTCGTACGACGCGTCCGACGCGGCCTGCGACGCATCATGGGCGTCGCCCCGAAGCGACAGGCCCACCCGCTGACGGTCAACGAGCTCGCTCAGATCGTGACGTCGATCGACGGCACGACAGCCACTGGCAAGCGGGATCGGGCGATCCTCCTGGTGGGCTACGCCTCAGCGCTGAGACCAATCGAGATCTCGGCGCTCGACACCACCGACCTCCTGCGCAAGCCCACCGGCGTCCTGCTCCACATCCGCCGCTCGAAGACCGACCAGGACGCCCGAGGCCAGCTCGTCGGGGTCGCCCGCGGTCAGAACCCGACCACCGATCCAATCCGGGCTCTCGATAGTGGCTCGCTGTCCGCCCACCGGAACCGGGCGCGCTGTTCACCCGGGCCTTCTATCGCAATCACCCGACCACCGAGCGAATCGGACCGCGAGCGATCAGCAGGACCGTGCAGGAGCGCGCCATCGCCGCAGGCTTCGACGGACTGCCTGTCTCGGGCCACTCCCTGCGCGCCGGCCACGCGACGACTGCTGCGGTCAACGGAGCCTCCATCGATCGCATCGCCGCGCAGACCCGACACCGCGACCTTGGGACGCTGCTCAACCACTACATCCGCCCGGCCGAGGCGATGATGACGACCACGAGCCGCGACCTCGGTCTGTGAGGATCAGCCGGTGCCGGCGCTCGCGAGTCGGCGCACCACCATGGTCTCGACGATCATCAGGGAACCGAGCAGCGAGTAGAGCAGGATCGCGATCCAGGCGTCGCGCAACGACGACACCATCGACGGCGGAATCACCAGCATCATGACGAGAAGGGCGATCCAGAACAGCACGCTGGGAATGCCGATCCAGAGACGGGATTTGCGGGTTCCGCGTCCACCCGCCACCCAGCCCACGCCGATGGTCGCCAGCATGAACGGCGCCGCCGCGGGGTCAGCGCACATGATCATCGGACACCACACCAGCCATCGCGGCGGCGGCCGCATGCCAACCCGGTCGGTCGCCAGTACCCATCCGACCACGGCCCCGAGCAACGCGCCGGGCGGGAGCAGGAAGATGAAGGTCGCGATGCTGAAGTGTGATCCGCCGTCGCTGGCGGCCACCTCGGCCATCATCGCGCGCATCGACGAAGCCCAAGCCAAGCCCACGACGGCACCGCACGCCATCTCGGTTCGCGGCAGGCGAAGCTTGGCGGTGACCTCCGGGAGCGCGGTCACGTGGCTCACTTGTCGAACCGGGTGAGTGCGTAACCGAGAACGGCGAAGAGCAGCATCCAGCCGCTGATGCCGAGACGGGCAACGAAGTCCGCCGCAGTGGTGATGAGAGGAATGAACACCAGGAAGGTGTAGGCGCCCGGGGCAAGGACCGCGACGGGTAGCCAGCGGGCGCCTGCCCGATCCCTCCGCTGGCGCATCAGGGCGATGCCGGCGACCGTGAAGCCGCCCCCAATCAGCAGAGTGGGAAGCATGAAGCTGGTCGCAATGGCGGTCGCCAACGGGGAGTCGATGCGCTGGTCGTATAGGGCGATGGCAGAGAGCTCCGTGACCACCAGAAGGGCCAGCCCCGCGACAGCGACACGTGCGGCGATCAGAGCGGTGCGTGATGCGCGCACGGCCGGCAGCCACAGCAGAGCAATTCCACCGGCGATCAGCAGCACGTGCTGGAAGGCGTACGCCAGCTCGAAGATGACGAACCAGAACTCGCTGTGCGGGTACCTGAACCATTCCCCGGTGCTTTGGTGGGGCCAGGAGAGGGTGACGATTCCTTCAACGATGCCCAGGAGGCCGCCAGCGGCGCACCAGGCCCCGGCACGGCGGATCTGCAGAGCCCGAGAGTCGGGGGTGACTGTGTTGGTGTGCATCGCGGATCTCCTTGTCGTGGATCACTTCGACGCTATGAGTCATCTGGCTTCTGCACATCTGGCTCTGCGCGTGACTCGACTCCGTGGTGGCACGTAGTCGAGCTGCGTGCCGATTACCTACCCGTCGCAGACTCCGCGGTGGGAACATTGGTGCTG
>JBOGDX010000182.1:0-6279 GCA_050743225.1 Actinomycetes bacterium
ATCGAAGAGGTCATTAGGTGGCTCGACCCTTCGGTCCCAGGCACGCATAGGGGAGAGGTCCGGGGGTGACAATCATGCGACCTCGCGTCGAGTTCCACGGCGAGCTGGTCGTGGAACCTACTCGTGACGGAAGCCACCTCGTGATCCGCGGTCCGAACCCAAGGACACCGCTCGTGGCTCGCCCGCTCATGGCCACGATCAAGGACACGATGCTGACCGCGATGCGCAAGCTCTGTCACGCCATCCGAGACGAACGGGGTGTCTCCTAGGATCACGGCCGAGGAAGCGCAACGTCGGCGCGTGCCACTGTCGTGCCACAAGGGGCGGTCATTTCGGGGGTTTTGGCGGGCGCGAGCGGTCACCAACGGGTCGGCTGTCCCCCAGGCCGAATCATGCTCGTGACCTGCAGAAACGCGGGTCAGCGCTGGTCAGAGGATAAGAGCGGGTGACGAGAATCGAACTCGCACTGTCAGCTTGGGAAGCTGATGTTCTGCCATTGAACTACACCCGCGGTGAGCCGCGCGGCCATCGTACAGGGCAGCGGTAGGGTCGCCCACGTGCTGCTTTCGGACCGCGACATCCGCAAGGAGATTGAGTCGGGCCGGGTCGCGCTGGAGCCGTTCGACCCGGGCTTGGTCCAGCCGTCCAGCGTTGACGTGCGGATCGACCGCTACTTCCGGGTCTTCGAGAACCACCGCTACCCGCACATCGACCCTGCCCAGGAGCAGGCGGAGCTGACCCGGCTCGTAGAGCCGGACGGTGACGAGCCGTTCATCCTGCACCCGGGTGAGTTCGCCCTGGCCAGCACGTACGAGGTCGTCACTCTCCCCGACGACGTGGCCGCTCGCCTCGAGGGCAAGTCGAGCCTCGGCCGTCTCGGTCTGCTCACCCATTCGACCGCCGGCTTCATCGATGCCGGCTTCTCCGGCCATGTCACCCTCGAGCTGTCCAACGTCGCGACCCTGCCGATCAAGCTGTGGCCGGGGATGAAGATCGGGCAGCTGTGCTTCTTCCGGCTCTCCAGCCCGGCCGAGGCACCCTACGGCTCCGGGGCCACGGGCTCGCGCTACCAGGACCAGCGCGGTCCCACGCCGTCGCGGTCCTTCCAGAGCTTCCACCGCGCCGCCATCTGACGGCCAGCCCACGCAGGGGCTGATGCTGGTCACGTCGTGGCGACGGCCTCCAGGATGTCCATCCGCGCGGCGCGGCGCGCCGGCAGAAGGGCGGCGAGCATCCCGCAGGATGCGGCGATCGCCACGATCAGGGCGAGCTGGCCGACGGGGACGACGGTCCGCGCCGTCTCGATCCCGGACTCCTTGATCGCGAAGACCAATGACCAACCGAGGAACAGCCCGACGCCGAGCCCGAGGAGGGTGCCGTACACCGCCACGAGCGCGGCCTCCCAGCGCACCATCCCCCGCATGTGCCCGCGGGACATGCCCACGGCCCGCAGCAGGCCCAGCTCGCGGGTTCGCTCCACCACGGCGAGCGACACCGTGTTGCCGATGCCGATGAGAGCGATGACGATCGCGAGCGCCAGCAGACCGTAGATGACGCCGAGGAAGGAGTTGAAGCCGTCGACGACCGACTGTTTCAGCTCGGCCCGGTTCAGGACGTCCACCGAGCCGTACGGCGCGGCGACCGCGTCGACCGACTCCCGGAGCGCGGCCCTCGAGGAACCGTCGGTGCCCACGACGTACAGCGAGATGTCCAGGGCCCCCGGCACGGCCTCGGCGAACGCCGCCCGGTCGATCCACAGCGGCATCGTCCAGTCCGGATGGTCGAAGAGCGCGCGCACCACGAAGGTCTTGGTCTGGCCCGAGGCGAACGTGACCGGGATCTCGTCGCCCAGCTCGATGCCGTTGTCCTTGGCGTGCCGGGACCCGACCGCCAGGCCGTCCATGCCCATGTCGGCGAGCGACCCGGCCGACACGCCGAGGTCGAATGCCTCCTCGACGGTGGCGGCCGGCCAGCCCAGCAGGTCCTTCACGTCGTCGCCGACCTTGGCCTGCGCCAGTTGCTGAGGCACCACCGTCCCGACATGCGGTGCCGACTCGAGCTCGGCGGCCAGGTCGGTGCTGGCGCCACCGAACGTCCAGGCCCCGGTCTGCAGGACCAGGTCGCCGCGGAACTCCTTGTCGAAGGAGTGGCTGATCGACCACTTCCCCGAGTTGGCGAACACGGTGATGGCACCCACCAGGGCGACCCCGATCATCAGGGCTGACGCGGTGGCAGCGGTGCGCCGCGGGTTGCGGACGGCGTTCTCCCGGGCCAGGTGCCCGCGGGTGCCGGCGAACCGCGGCAGCACGTGGCCGAGCACCCGGATCACCGGCCTGGCGAGCAGGGGGCTCAGGGTGGCGACACCCAGGAAGCCGGCCACCGCCCCCGCGATGACCGCGACGACCTCGCCGTTGGTGATCCCGAGCAGCACCGCGGCGACGCTGCCGGCGGTGAGCACCAGGCCGATGCCGATGCGGACCTTGGAGACGCGGGTGCGCTCGGCCGCGCCGGCCCGCATCGCCTCGACCGGGGCCACCTTCGCGGCCCGCCGGGCCGGGAGCAAGGCGGAGCCGAGGGTCACGACGACGCCGAGCGCGAACGCGACCAGCATCGACATCGGCTTCACGACGAGCGGCCCCTCCGGCATCGTCACGCCGAAGCTGGTCCAGAGCGCGCCGATGGCCTTCGCGACGCCGACACCGGCGACCAGGCCGAGTGCTGACGCGAGCGCGCCGACTGTGAGGGCTTCGATGGCGACGCTGCGCCGGACCTGCCGGGCGCTCGCGCCGATGGCTCGCAGGAGCGCGAGCTCCCGGGTGCGCTGGGCGACCAGGATCGCGAAGGTGTTGTTGATGATGAAGGCGCCGACGAAGAGCGCGATGCCGGCAAAGATCCGCATGAAGATCGCGAAGAAGTCCATGTCCTCGTTCGACCGGCCTTGGTTCTCCTTGGTCAGCGCTGCCCCGGTGATAACGTCGGCGGCTCCTCCCAGGGCGGCCTCTATATCCCTGGCTAGCGGGCCGGCTGCGACGCCGTCGGCGGCCTCGACCGCGATCGTGTCGACGTTGCCCTCACGGCCCAGCAGCCGTTGAGCGGTGTCGAGGGTGAACAGCACCGTGCGGTTGCCCGCCCGATTGTCCGCGTCACCGAACGTGGCGACGCCGACGACCCTGACCTTCTCCGGACCGCCAGCGGTGAGCACCGACGTACGGTCGCCAACCGCCAGGTCCGCTTCATCGGCCAACGACCGATCGATCACGATCTCGTCGGCCGACGCCGGGCCCCGGCCGGTCACCAGGTCGAAAGGGTTGAGCGCGTCGACGTCGGTCCACGCGGCGCCGGTCGGCATGGCCCCGGTCATGAGGTCGTCGACGGCCTCGCCGTTGGATCGCACGACTTGTGCGTAGCCCTCGACGCGCGCTGCGACGCCGGCCACGCCAGGCACCGCAGCCACCTCGTTGGCCACAGAGTCCGGCAGTGGCTTGCGCAGAGTGCCGGTCCACGCCTCGATGGTCGACTCGCCCCGGACGACGGCGTCGGTGTCCCGCTCGGCATTCTCGAAGACGCCGGCGAGGGTGGCCCGCATGGTGTCCGTGAACACCATCGAGCCGGCCATGAACGCGACGCCGAGCATGACGGCGACGACGGTCGAGACAAGCCGTCTCTTGTGGCTGCGCAGGCCGCGCAGGGTGACGGTGAGCACGCCTCAGCTCTCCAGGCTCTTCATGTGGTCGAGCACCCGGTCCGCGGTGGGTTCGGCCATCTCGCCCACCACCGCTCCGTCAGCCAGGAAGACCACGCGATCGGCGTGGCCGGCGGCCACCGGGTCGTGGGTGACCATGACGATCGTCTGCGCGGTCTCGTCGACCGAGCGGCGCAGGAAGGACAGGACCTCCGCACCGGAGCGGGAGTCGAGGTTGCCGGTCGGCTCGTCGGCGAAGACCACCTCGGGGCGGCCGGCCAGGGCGCGGGCGACCGCGACGCGCTGCTGCTGCCCCCCGGACAGCTCGCTCGGCCGGTGCCCGAGCCGGTCGCGCAGCCCGACCACCTCAATGACGCGGTCCAGCCATGACTGGTCCGGCGCACGGCCGGCGAGCCGCATCGGCAGGGCGATGTTCTCGGCCGCGCTCAGCGTCGGCACCAGGTTGAACTGCTGGAACACGAAACCGACCCGGTCCCGGCGAAGGCGCGTGAGCTCCTTCTCCTTCAGCGCGGTGAGGTCCGTGTCACCCACCCAGACGGTGCCGCTGGTCACCGTGTCGAGCCCCGCTGTGACGTGCATCAGCGTGGACTTGCCGGATCCCGAGGGCCCCATGACTGCGGTGAACGCGCCCGCCTCGAACTCCACCGTCACGCCGTCGAGGGCGTACACGACCGCGTCGCCGCTGCCGTACGTCTTGCGTACGTCGACGGCGCGCACGGCGGACCGAGGCGCGCCGGTCTCGGACGGGCGGGGGCCGGGAAGGGTCGTGGTCATCTCGGGCGCTCCAGCGTTGGGTCAGCCCGTACGGGCGGCGGCGGGTGGGTCATGGCTTCACCGTCGCCGCGGGCAGCGCGCGTGACGACCGTGCTGGCTGCCGGGGGAAGGGGTGGCTACCACCCCCCGTGCGTAGCCTCGGCAGACTCTGCCCGAGTTGGGCGCCGACGGCGACCGATTTGGAAGAAGAAAGATCGGTCAGCGGACCGCGCGGAGCAGCTGGGCACGCGCCGACCCCGGGCTGGTCGACCCCCAGCCGGCGTCGCGGGTCTGCACCCACAGCGGCAGCAGCTCGGGGGACATCGACGCGGCGAAGTGGTGGCCTTGGCCGAACCGGCACCCGATCTCGGAGAGCAGCGTCGCGGTCTCCGGCTTCTCGATGCCCTCGGCCACGACCTCGAGGTCGAGGTGGCGGGCCAGGTCCGCCACCGCGCCGACGATGGCGCGGTCGCGGGGCGAGTCGTGCACCTGGCTGACGAAGGACCGGTCGATCTTCAGCTGCTGGATCGGCAGCTCGGAGAGGTGGGTCAGCGAGGAGTAGCCGGTCCCGAAGTCGTCCAGTGACAGGCGTACGCCCAGGCGCCGCAGGTCCGCCAGCAGCCCGAGGGCGCGGTCGGCGTCGCTGAGGACGATGCTCTCGGTGATCTCCAGGGTGAGCCGGTCGCTGGGCAGGCCCCATCGGTCCAGGGCGTCCGCCACGGTTTCCGGGAGCATGGTGTCCAGCAGCGACCTGGCCGACAGGTTCACCGAGATGCCGATGTCGAGGCCGGCGTCGCGCCACGATGCGCAGGCGGCCACCGCGCGGTCGAGGACGAGCGTGGTGAGCGGCACGATCAGGCCGTTGCGTTCCGCGAGGGGGAGGAACAGGCCCGGCCGCAGCGTCCCGCGCACCGGGTGGTGCCACCGGACGAGCGCCTCGGTCGAGACGATCCGGTCGGTGGTCAGGTCCATGACCGGCTCGACCTCGATGTCGACCTCACCGGCCGCAATGGCCTCCCGCAGCTCACCCATGAGGGAGAGCAGGGAGGGGTCGTTGAGATCGATGTCCGGGCGGTACAGGACGCACGCGTCGGCGCCGTTCTTGGCGGCGTACATCGCGATGTCGGCCCGCTTGAGCAGATCGGAGACGTTGCGTCCGTGCTCCGGGGCGAGCGCGATCCCCGCCGACCCCGACAGGTGCAGCCGCTCCTCGTCGACGATGAACGGGTCCTCCAGCGCGTCGAGCAGGACCTGGGCCACGTGGTCGGCAGGCTCGACCACCGAAGGCGGGATCAGCACAGCGAACTCGTCGCCACCGAGGCGCGCGACGGTCACGTCGCGAGGGGCTGCGTCGGCGAAGCGACGCGCGACCTGGCGGAGCAGGTCGTCCCCCACGTGGTGCCCGAGCGTGTCGTTGACCGCCTTGAACCCGTTGAGGTCGATGATCATCAGCGCGATCTCACCGCCGTCGACACGAGCGTCGACGAGCGCAACGGTTGCCTCTGCGGTGAGCTGGGCCCGGTTCGGCAGACCGGTGAGGGTGTCGTGCAGCGCGTCGTGCCGCAGCCGCCCGATCAGCATCTCGTTGTGCAGGGCCACCGAAGCGTGGCTCGCGATGGTCTGGAGCAGCTGGACGTCACTCGCGGAGAAGCCGCGAACCTCGCCCAGCCGGTCGTGCACCGCGAGCGCGCCTACGGTCTGACCGTCGTAGCGGAGGGGCGCCAGCACCGCTTCATCGGCGCCCCGCAGCAGCAGGTACCGGCGCGCGGGGGAGTCGTCGCCGCGCACGAGCATCGCGTCGGCATCACGGATGAGCGCGCGGG
>JBOGDX010000183.1:0-6254 GCA_050743225.1 Actinomycetes bacterium
CCACTCAGCCCACCCGGTCCCAGCCACGCCGCGGCCGATGTGTTCCCAGCTGTTCGTCTCGGCTGCGGTAGACGATGTAGGGCCTCGTCAGGTATCCGAGAGGTGCGCTGAACACGTGCATCAGGCGGGTGAAGGGCCACAGGGCGAAGAGCAGCATCGCGGACAGCCCGTGCAGCTGGAAGCCCAGCGGTGCCTCGGCCATGAGGTCAGGGTGGAGCGAGAAGCGGAAGATCCCTCGGAACCAGACCGAGACTCCTTCGCGGTAGTCGTAGTGGCCGAAGACGTTGGCGACGATCGTGTTGGCGAGCCCGAGGACGATGACGGTCGCGAGCACGGCGTACATGGCCTTGTCCATGTTCGTGGTCGCGGAGAACACTGGCCCGACCGTGCGTCGTCGGTAGATGAGGATGGTCATGCCCACGACCGTGCCCACGCCCGCGATGGCGCCGACGGAGACCGCCATGAAGTGGTACAGGCCCTCGGAGATGCCGACCGCCTCGGTCCAGGACTTCGGCACGCCCAACCCCATGACGTGACCGAGAAAGACCGCGAGGATCCCGAAGTGGAAGAGCGGGCTCCCCAGCCTGAGCAGCCTGTCCTCGTAGAGTTGGGAGGACCGGGTGGTCCAGCCGAACTTGTCGTAGCGGTAGCGCCAGAAGTGCCCGACCACGAACGTCGTGAGGCAGACGTAGGGGACGATCACCCACAGGAAGGTGTCCATGCTCATCGACCTCCCGGAAAGGACGGCATCGGAAGCAGGGTCGGCGACGACTGCCCGGGCGGTGCCGGGCCGGGATCGAATCCCGGAGTCCCGTACGGCGTCAGGCCGACCTCCTCCGTCGGTGGCCCGTCCGCGGCCAGTCTGCGAACGGCGTCCATCTCATCGCCACGCAGCTCGGGCAGCGTGGCGGTGACAGACTCGACTGCCCCGGCCCAGCGGGAATCGGCTTCGGCGAGTGACAGGCGGAGCAGCTCGAGTCCCGCCCTGTGGTCGAGGACCAGCTGGCGGCCGCGCACGTGGTCGACGGTCGCTCCGTACTCGAGCACGACGCACAGGTGGTCGGGCAGCTCGCCATCGTCAGGCACGACACCCGACTCGAGATAGGTCTGCTTGAACCGCAGCAGCGCCAGGCCGCGCTTGCGAGTGTCGCCGTGGGCGAAGTAGGTGAGGAAGAGGTTGTGCCGGCGACGGGTGTCGAAGGTCTCGACGTAGTCGGCCTCCAGCTCGGTGAGGGACTCACCCGTGAGGCGTTCGACGGTTCTGCGAAGCGGTCCCCCGACTCTGTCCGGTAGCTCGTGCGAGGCCCGCCGGATCAGGTCCAGCCGGTCGAGAAGGTGCTGACCGGGGTAGCCGAGCACGAGGGACGCCGACTGCCAGGCCACGGTCAGCTGCTGTCCGGTCAGCGCGCGGGAGCTCATCGGTGATCAGCCTCATCGGCCGGATCGGGGCCCTCGGACTTCGGGGGGAACATCCCGGTCGGCGCTCCCTTGCCGTCCCAGTTGAGCAGGTTCACGCGGGTCGCCTTGTCGCCCGGCGCCGCGACGGTGTCGGAGGTCTGCCGGTCTTGCAGCATCTGGAAGTTCTCGACGGCGATCGGCGTCGGCGCACCAGAGCCCTCCCCGAAGGGACCGGAGCCGCCCATGCCCGGACCGCCCTCGTAGTCCAGGGAGCACTCCGTGGCCAGCTCCTCCAGCGAGTGGGCCTGCTCGGCGTGCGCCGGTGGGATGACATAGCGCTCGTCGTACTTCGCGATGGCGAGGAGTCGATACATGTCGTACATCTCCTCCTCGCTCATGTCGACGGCCGCCGGAATCGAGCCGTCGGGGTCGCGGCCCAGATTGATGTCACGCATGTACGACCGCATCGCGGCCAGCTTCTTCAGCACCCCGTCGACCGGAGCGACGTCGCCGGCGGTGAACAGCTCGGCCAGGTACTCGATCGGGATGCGCAGCGCGTCGATGGCCGCGAAGAGGTTGCCGGGGTCCTCGGCGTCCTCGCCGGTGTCGCGGACCACGTCGACAACCGGCGACAGCGGCGGGATGTACCAGACCATCGGCATCGTGCGGTACTCCGGATGCAGCGGCAACGCGACCTTGTAGACGTTGATCAGGGCGTGGATCGGAGATCGCTGGGCTGCGTCGATCCAGTCGTGCGGGATGCCGTCGCGCTCCGCGGCGCGGATCACGTCCGGGTCGTTGGGATCCAGCAGGATCGAGCGCTGCGCCTCGTAGAGATCCTGGTCGTCCGGCACCGACGCGGCCTCGAGCACCTTGTCCGCGTCGTACAGCACCAGCCCGAGGTAGCGGAGCCGGCCCACGCAGGTCTCCGCGCACACGGTGGGAAGCCCGACCTCGATCCGGGGGAAGCAGAACGTGCACTTCTCGGCCTTGCCGGTG
The DNA here is from genome assembly GCA_050743225.1 of Actinomycetes bacterium. Lineage (GTDB taxonomy): Bacteria > Actinomycetota > Actinomycetes > JACCUZ01 > JACCUZ01 > JBOGDX01. Next base: position 2,398 of record JBOGDX010000183.1, read on the forward strand.
CGGTGGTTGAAGTAGACCTTCTTGTAGGGACAGCCAGAGACGCACATCCGCCAGCCGCGGCACCGGTCCTGGTCGACGAGCACGATGCCGTCCTCGGCACGCTTGTAGATCGCACCGCTGGGACACGATGCGGCACAGGACGGGTTGAGGCAGTGCTCGCAGATGCGTGGCAGGTAGAACATGAAGGTCTGCTCGAACTCGAACTTCACCTTGTCGGCGATCTTCGCGAGCATCGGGTCGAGCTTCTCGGTCGCGGCGGAGCCACCGAGGTCGTCGTCCCAGTTCGAGGACCACGAGATCTTCATGTCCTTGCCGGTGAGCAGCGACTTCGGACGCGCCACCGGGGTGTGCTCCTGCGCCGGGGCGTCGGTGAGCGTGGCGTAGTCGTAGGTCCAGGGTTCGTAGTAGTCGTCGATCGAGGGCATCTTGGGGTTGGAGAAGATGGTGGCGAGCTTCTTCAGTCGTCCGCCGGCCTTGAGCTTGAGCCGGCCACGCTTGTTCAGCTCCCAGCCGCCCTTCCACTCCTCCTGGTCCTCGTAGCGCCGCGGGTAGCCCTGGCCAGGCCTGGTCTCGACGTTGTTGAACCAGACGTACTCCGTGCCGGTGCGGTTGGTCCAGGCCTGCTTGCAGGTGACCGAGCAGGTGTGGCAGCCGATGCACTTGTCGAGGTTCATCACCATCGCCATCTGGGCCATGACCTTCATCAGTAGGTCACCTCCTGGCTGCGCTTGCGGATCATCGTCACTTCGTCTCGCTGGTTACCGGTGGGACCGAGGTAGTTGAAGGCGAAGGAGAGCTGGGCGTAGCCGCCGATGACGTGGCTGGGCTTGACCAGGATGCGGGTCAAGGAGTTGTGGATGCCGCCGCGCTTGCCGGACGTCTCCGCGATGGGCACGTCGATCAGCCGGTCCTGGGCGTGGTGCATGTAGACCGTGCCCTCCGGCATTCGGTGCGACACGATGGCTCGCGCCACGACCACGCCGTTGCGGTTGACCGCCTCGATCCAGTCGTTGTCCTCGACACCGACCTTGGCGGCGTCCTGGTCACTCATCCAAATCGTCTGCCCTCCGCGTGAGAGCGAGAGCATGAACAGGTTGTCCTGGTACTCGGAGTGGATCGACCACTTGTTGTGCGGCGTCAGATAGCGCACCGTGACGCCCAGCTCTCCCATCGAGCCGATGTCCGGCTCGCTGAACAGCGCGCCCATGTTCAGCGGGGGCCGGTAGACCGGCAGACCCTCGCCCAGCTCGGTCATCCAGTCGTGGTCGAGGTAGAAGTGCTGGCGGCCGGTGAGCGTGTGCCACGGCTTGTGCCGCTCGACGTTGATCGTGAAAGGCGAGTAGCGACGGCCGCCGGTCTCCGATCCGGACCACTCCGGCGACGTGATCACCGGGACCGGCGCTGCCTGCGTGTCTGCGAAGGTGATCTGCTTGCCCTCGTGCTCGGCCGCGAGGTCGTGCAGCAGGGTGCCGGTGCGTTTCTCCAGGGTCTTGAAGCCCTGGGTGGCGAGGTGGCCGTTGGTGGTGCCGGAGAGCGCGAGGATCGCCTCGCAGGCGTGCACGTCCCGCTTCAGCGAGGGACGCCCGTCGGCGGGGCCACCGCGCACGGCGCCGTTCCTTGCGCGTAGGTAGTCGATCGACGCGGTGACGTCGTACGTGACTCCCTTGGTCGTCGTTCCCAGCGTGTCCAGCAGTGGGCCCAGCGCCTGCATCTGCGCGCCGATCGCCGTGTAGTCGCGCTCGACCTCGACGATCTTGGGCATCGTCACGCCGGGCACGGGCTCGCACTCGCCGTGCTTCCAGTCCCGGGCGACGCCGTGCGGGTTGGCCATGGCGTCGGGGGTGTCGTGCAGCAGTGGCACCGCGACGACGTCCTTGCGGATGTCGAGGTGTCCGGCGGCCAGCTCGCTGAACTTGGTCGCGATCGTCTGCCACGCGTCCCAGTCGGTGCGGGTCTGCCAGGGCGGTGCGATCGCCGGGTTGAACGAATGCACGAACGGGTGCATGTCGGTGGTGTTGAGGTCGTGCTTCTCGTACCAGGTGGCCGCCGGGAGCACCACGTCGGAGAAGATCGTCGTGCTGGTCTGGCGGAAGTCCAGTGAGAGCAGCAGGTCGAGCTTCCCCTCAGGCGCCTCGTCATGCCAGTGCACTTCTTGCGGCCGCTGGCTCTCGCTCGCCTCACCTGCGCGCAGTGAGTTGTCGGTGCCGAGCAGGTGCTTGAGGAAGTACTCGTTGCCCTTGCCCGACGAGCCGAGCAGGTTCGCCCGCCAGATGGCGAGCACTCGTGGGAAGTTCTCCGGCGAGTCGGGATCCTCCGCGGCGAACCGCAAGGCACCGGAATTCAGCTGGTCAACCACGTGCTCCGCCACCGGAGTGCCTGCCTGCGCTGCGTCGTCGGCGATGTCGAGCGGGTTGCGGTTGAAGGTCGGGTAGGAAGGCATCCACCCCATCCGTGCGCTCTTGGCGATGACGTCGGCGGTGCTCATCCCGTCGAGCTTGCCGGTGCCCGTCTTCGCCGACACCGTGTCGGCGGAGAAGGTGTCGTAGCGGAACTGGTCGGTGTGCAGGTACCAGTAGGCGGTGTGGATCATCTGCCTCGGAGGGCGCTTCCAGTCCAGGCCGAACGCGAGCTGAGCCCACCCGGTGATCGGCCGGCACTTCTCCTGGCCGACGTAGTGCGCCCAGCCGCCGCCGTTGACGCCTTGACAGCCGGTGAGCGTGGTCAGGCCGAGGAAGCCGCGGTAGATGGTGTCCGAGTGGAACCAGTGGTTGGTGCCCGCGCCCATCAGGATCATCGAGCGGCCTCGTGACTCCTCGGCGTTGGCTGCGAACTCGCGTGCGATGCGTGCAGCGGCCGCGGCGGGGACGCCGGTGATCGACTCCTGCCACGCGGGCGTGTAGGGCGCGTCGTCGTCGTCATAGGACGCGGGCCACTCGCCGGGCAGCCCGGGTCGGCCCACGCCGTACTGGGCCAGCATCAGGTCGAAGACCGTCGTGACCAGATGATCACCGACCCGCCGCGCGGGTACGCCGCGGGTCAGCGAGCCGGGCGTCCCGTCGACGTTGTCGAAGCGCGGCAGCTCGACCAGGACGGACTCCACGCCGGGCTCGTGCAGGGACAGCAGCGGGTCGACGTCGCCCAGGTCGAGGTTCCACCTGCCTGCGCCGGCATCGCCGAATCGGTGACCGAGCGAACCATGTGGCACCACCAGCTCACCGGCCCCGGAGTCGATGAGAACGGTCTTGAAGTGCGCGTTCTCGTCCTCGGCGTGCTCGGGCAGGTCGGCGGCAGTGAGGAACTTGCCGGCGCGGTACACGCCGTCAGCCGCCTCGTCGAGTGCGACGAGATAGGGAAGGTCGGTGTACTTCTTCGTGTACTCGGTGAAGTACGGCGTGTCGCGATCGACAAAGAACTCCTTGAGGACCACGTGGCCCATCGCCATGGCGAGCGCGCCGTCCGTACCGGGGGCAATGGCCAGCCACTCGTCGGCGAACTTCACGTTGTCGGCGTAGTCGGGTGATACCGCGACGACCTTCTGCCCTCGGTAGCGAGCTTCGGTCATCCAGTGCGCATCGGGCGTCCGCGTCACCGGGACGTTGGATCCCCACATGATGAGATAGCCCGCATCCCACCAGTCACCGGACTCAGGCACGTCGGTCTGGTCTCCGAAGACCTGCGGCGAAGCTACCGGCAGGTCGGCGTACCAGTCGTAGAACGACAGCATCGATCCCCCGACCATGGAGGTGAACCTCGCCCCGGAGGCGTGGGAGACCATCGACATCGCCGGGATCGGCGAGAAGCCGGCCACCCGGTCCGGACCCCACTTCTTGATCGTGTGCGCGTAGGCGGCGGCAACC
>JBOGDX010000184.1:0-6193 GCA_050743225.1 Actinomycetes bacterium
GGTACGAGCGTCCGCCTGAAAAGCGGAAGGTCGCCGGTTCGACCCCGGCCCTGGCCACCAGTGAAACCGCAGGTCAGCGCAGTGTGCGGCTTGCTGCCACTTCGTTCGAGGGGCCGTTTGACAGCGATTTCTGACAGCAACGCGCTGTGACGGGCTCATGCCAGGCGGTCTCCGAGCAGGCGCAGGGCCTTCCGCTTCTCGTCCAGAGAGGTGTGCGCGTAGATCGTCATCGTGACATCGATCCCGCTGTGCCCGACGATCTGCTGGACGATGTGCGGCGCGACTCCCTCGGTCAGAAGCAGGGTCACGCAGGTGTGGCGCAGGTCGTGGAACCGAGGCAGCGGCTCGTCGAGAACCTCGCGCACCTTGTACCAGCTGCGCGACAAGTTGTCCGGCTCGATGGGTGTGCCGACCGTCGTCGCGAAGACCATCCCAGAGTCGGTCCAGCGCGGCCCCGCTGCGAGACGCTCCTTGCCTTGGGCAACCTTGTGCGATCGAAGCGCCGCGACCACCAGATCCGGAAGCGGAATCGTGCGGCGCGATGTTCGAGTCTTCGGCGGCAGCAATTGAAGCCGGCCATCGACTCGCTGGAGCGTCTGGACCACCTGGAGCGTCTCCTCGTCGAGGTCGACCTGCTCCCACTGCAGGCCGAGCAGTTCCCCGCGCCGCAACCCGAGGTACACCGCGACGACGTACAACGCGGACAGCCGGTCGTCCTTGGCCCGGTCGAGCAGCTTTCGCGCTTGGTCAGGCTTGAGACCACGGCCCACTTCGTACTGGGGCGTCGGCACCTGAACCAGCTTCGCCACATTGCGCGTCACCAGTTCCTCTCGCACCGCGTTCTGAAGTCCGGCACGGAGGGTCGAATGGACGAATTGCACACCTCGTCGACGCATCCCCGAGTCCTGAAGTTCCTGGACCAATCTCCGCACATCATGCACCGCGAGCGAACGCAGCTTCTTGCGACCGATCCTCGGCACGATGTGTCGGCGGACAACCAACTCGTAGCCCTGATGGGTCTTGGGTGCGCGGTTCGGCTTCACGACGTCGGCCAGCCAATGCTCGAGGTACTCCTGCACCGTCCAGTTCTCGACCGGCACCCGGATGCCGCGGTCGAGTTCACGCTGTAGTTCGGTGAGCTTCTCCCTCGCCTGCGTCCGGGTCTTGCCGTAGACGTGCACGCGCTTCCGGCCGCCGGTGTTCGTCGCGGCGTATGTGGCACCAGCCCAGCGGCCGTCCTTGCGTCGCCAGATACTTCCTTCGCCGTTCGCGTGGCGGCTCATGCCGACTCCTCAACCATGCGTTCGACCATCTCTCGGCACGCCGCAACCGGGACGAGCCGCCGGCGTCCGATCTTGACCGACGCCAGGACGCGCATTCTCATCAGGTCGTAGACCGTCGACCGCGCGACGCCCAGCACCTCGCCGGCCTCCTCCGGGCTCAACAGCAACTTCTCCATTCCGATCACCTTTCCCTTTCATGAGTTTTGATGCCTTCCTCTGCGCTGCCATCTCCTGCGCGTATTCACGGGCTCGGGCGGCTGCTGCGATGGCGAGGGCGTGTTCGCCTTCGGTGTTCCAGCCGGTGCCTGCGTACTGCCAGTGGCCGATGACGAGGGTGGTCTCGGTGTCGTCGTCGGTGAGGAGGTCGGCCTCCATTGCGGCGAGGTCGATGGTTCGTCCTTCGGCGTTGGCTTTCGCGAGTTCGGCCTGAGCGCGTTGGCGGGAGCGGCGGATGGCTCCGAGGGTGATGGCGTAGCGGCGGGACTTGGTGGCGAAGTGCCCGCGGAAGCCGAGCATGTGCACCCAGTTGCCGAGGAGCCCGTACTCACCGGACTCGTCAGCTCGCTCGTCGAGGTTCCGGACGGTGGCCCGGATCAGCCGGTGATGCGCGCCATCTCTGGCGTCGGTGTCGTCGGCGGACTTGGTGGCGTACTTGGCCAGGTACCCGGCCACCTCCTCCGGCAGCAAAGTCTGGTCGGGGTCGTCGGTGCGGTGGCCGGTCCGCACCGGACGGGCGTCGACCTGCTGGCCGAACGCAAGTACCCGGGCCGAGTCGTCGGCGTCGACGCCCGGGACGGTCAGCCGGACCGACGCCGCGGCGTGGCGGATCAGGGCTGCCATCTCGTCAGCACCGACACCCTTCGGGGCGGGTGCGAACCCGTCCGGGGTCTTGGGTCCGTCGAGGCGGATGAGGGCGTGGAAGTGGATCGCGCCGCGGCGCTGGTACTCGGCTACTTTCGCGTACTGGACCGTCGCCACCTGATCGAGCCGGGTCGCGGGAACGCCTAGGTGCCGAGCGACCGTCCTGCGCAAGGTGATCGTGAAGCGCCGCCACAGGTCCGGCGCTCGGTACTGCCACACCACGTGCGACGCGTAGTCGTAGCAAACGGCACACAACGGCTGCCCGACCAGCTCGTCATCCTCACCGTGGCGGGCGTGGCAGGCCCGTGGCCGTCCATGTGGACAGGTCGAGCCGCCACGGGAAAACGGGTGGCAACGGCGAGCGCCATCTCGTCTGCCGTGCACGATCCCGAACGACGGCGCCGTCACCGTCGCGAACACCAGCGGGTTTTCCGCAACAGTCTCCGGAACCGTCTTTCCACCGACCGCACCGGCGCGGATCAGCTGGAACGTGTCCGCCGCATACAAACGCGAACACGCCGGACACACACTCGCTCGCCGATTCCCACACGGGATGTGGGTGACACCACGCGGCTCATCCGCGCTGGAGTAGGTGGAGACGATCGCGCCGGTGGTCGTGTCGACCGTCTGCGAGCGGCCGACCAGCCGGACCGGACGGGCGCAGTTCCCAACCCGCGACAGCACTTCGGAGAACGGGTCCAGCTCGTCCGTGCCGAGCATCCCGGCGACTTGGCGTTTGGCGCGGTCCGACACCGGCGGCGTGTCGAGGGAGTCCTCGACGCCGGGGATCGGGTTCGGCAGCAGGGCGGGCAGCGTCTCGTAGACTGCGTGCCGGGTCTTGGTGCTCACCGGCCCCACCCTCCGAAAGGGTGTGCCGCGCGGCTAGTGCGATCCGGCCACGCGGCACACCCGGCTTCGGGAGAACCACGACCTTCTTGCTCCGTCTCGACGCCCGGATCGCTGCAGCGCCAAGACACGTCCGTCTAAGGACCTGCGGACCGGTACTGCTCTTGTCTGTGTCTGAAACGGCCGCTGCATCTGTGTGTTTGGCGCTCTTTGGCCAGGGTGGGGAGCCGACCCCCGGGGATAACTACCCGCTTAGTCTGTGTATGAAATTGATCCGCACGATTCACACTGACACGGCTCACCGACAGTTCCGTACGGACGGCTCGGCGCATGTGGAAATCTCCGCCCATTCGGGAAGCGGTGGACGATGCGAAAATGGGCCGACTCGTAGTCAGTTCGAGTCATCTTCCCGAGTTCGGCGAACATGGCTGAGAGTCGCTGAAAGTCTTGCCCCTGTTCGTTCACACTTCTCGGGATTGGTCGGGGGCTCATGTTCGCTCGTGTTCGCACTGCTTCGTTGTTCATCGTGGTATCTGCCTTGCTTGCGAGTGTGTTTGCCGCGATCTCCATCTCGCCGACGAGGGCGGTCGGGGAGAGCTCCGGCGGGGTCTTCGTGCCGTTGACACCGACACGCATTGTCTCGACTGACTCGGGGATTGGTGGATCGTCGACACCGTTGGGTGCGGGCACTACTCGCTCCTACACGGTGCTCGGTGAGGCCGGCATCCCTACGAGCGGCGTCTCGGCGGTCGTCGCAAACGTCTCAGTGCTGCACGCGACGAGCGACAGCGCCAGTTCACACCTCGTGGTCTGGCCGAGTGGTGAGACCAAGCCGACGGCGAAGACGATGTACTTCGAGGAAGACAACTCCACCCGGTCGAACACCACGATCGTGAAAGTCGGCTCCGACGGGAAGATCTCGGTCTACAACCACAGCGGCACCGTCGACATCGGCATCTCCGTCACCGGCTACTTCACGACCACGTCGAATGAGAACTCACCTGGTGGTTTCGTGCCGATCAAGCCGACCCGTGTCGCCAACACGCTCGAGGGCCAAGGTGTTCCGGCGGGCATGCTTCCGACGGGTTCGAACGTCGATATCCAGGTCTCGAACGACGAGGAGATTCCGGCCGACGCGACAGCCGTGTTCGCCAACGTCGATGTCAGATCCAGCGGAAGTGGCAGCATCAAGATCGTCCCGAGCGGACAGTCAAACGCCGATGCACCCATCACGGTGAAGTATCAGGACAACGGTCCGACGTCGTCGGGAGTGATACTCAAGCTGTCCGGCGCCGGGAAGATCAACTTCGCGAACATCACCGGAGAATACGGCGCGAGCGTCAACTTCATCATCGACATCCAGGGCTACTTCTCCGGACACTCGGACGAAGGCGGGTCGTACACGCCGCTGGTCGCCACCTCGATCTATGCATCGACCAACACCGGCGGCGTCGCACTCGCCGGAGGCGAGACACGCACGCTGCCCGTCGCCGGACTCGCTGGCATCCCGGACGATGGCACCGCCGGAGCAGCCGCTCTGAGTCTGACCGTCCGAGACTGGACTGCGACCGGAGCGTTCACAGCCTTCAACGCAGGTCACGATGAGCTCCCCGAGACCAATGACCATGTCTTTAAGGTCGGCGAAGGAGAGCCGAGCAACGGCTCTACCACTACATCGATCGTCGAACTTTCGCATGACGGCAAGATCAAGGTGCACAACACCAGCAACGCATCGCTAACTTTCTACGTTTCGGCACAAGGTTGGTTCACCGCTGATCCGGATATCGTCGACGAGAACGCGGCCTACACGGTCGTCGCAAGCCCGATGACCCTGGTGGACGGCGAACCGCCGCCTGAGGAGCCGGCACCCGAGGTTTCCTCGTCAACTTTGAGCGAAGAGAACCCAGAGTCCGACCCCGCGATCAGCACGACATTCTCCGTCCCAGCGGGAACGGCGGCCGAGCAAGAAGCGTACTTCGATGAACAGATCGCTGCCGCTCAACAGGAATGGGCAGAGGCATCGAGTGCAGAGAACTCAGACGGCGGTTTTAGCACCAGTGCGGCCGAAGACACCGAGTACGGAAACTGCGGCTGGTCATCGATCAGGATGTCAAACTGGAACGGAAAGTACCGGGGCTGGTTCCTGGTTAAGATCGGTCTGAATTGGAGTGCCAGCACCTATCGGACAAATGTTCACGTCTGGGACACGTCCTGGAGCGACTTCTCTAACTGGGATTTCCCCAGAAACGGAGTTCTCGGTTCGCGGAACTACTGGAATGACCGCACGTTCTATGTTGACGAGAGTGGAGCTAAGTACGGAGCCAAGCTCAATCGTGCTGATTTCTACATCCCAACAAAGGGGAAATGGTGCCACACAGCAGGTCCGAAGGTCGACAATGTCAGAATCCTATGACACAGCTTCCTGATCTCGAGTTCGTTCCATATGGCCTGTCGTCGCGCTGGCGTGGTCCGCGCATCCTTGAACGGTGGTCCCAACGCGGCGGCCAGACAGACGAAGTCGCGCTTGGACATGGCCTGCGATGGGCTCTGGACGAACCATGGCTCGAAGTCGCCACATTCGGGCCAACGGAGCGAGATCTCGCCGATGCTGAAATTTGGGAAGGCCGAGTGATGGCTCGGTTGGAAATGGAGCATCAGGAGCTGGCCGCGATCTACGGTTCAGGTGAAGGCACGCCTACCTGGACACGCGAGTCGTCCGTGACGAAAGGCTCGATCCGTGTCGATGACCTGGACCTCGAGACCAAAGTCGTGAGTCTGCGTGGGATCAGTGCGTCGCTGATCGAGTCTCCAACCAAGCTCATCACCATCGTCATTTGGTCTGGCCATTGGACGCGGGAGCAGATGCGCATAGAGCAAATGACCAATCTGACTCAGTACGAAGTTGGGCTCGCCAACGATCAGGAGAGGCGGCTTAGGCTTAGTTAGCTTCGAGTGCGACCTCCAGTCGCCCAGTCGAAGCGCAAATGGCGTTCACACTGGAAGCCTTGGCGGGCGGGACGCCCATCGCGCCCACTTCTGCGTTCGACTGTCGGATCTCCGTTTGCGAACAATAATCCAAGAACGCATCTCCCTCAGTCGTAAGGTGCGAGTTCCCGCATGCGAACGCCCGAAGCGGTTACGACTTTCTACACTGGTTCAAGAGCGCCGGCTCCGCCGGCGCGAGGCGCGGGGGGGGGGGGGGG
>JBOGDX010000185.1:0-6180 GCA_050743225.1 Actinomycetes bacterium
ACCCGGCGGTCGCGGCGCGCGAACTGGAGCGCTACCTGCCGTTCCTCGCCACGACCAAGGTCCTCCTGGCGGCGGTGCGCGCCGGCGTCGGACGGGAGCAGGCGCACGCGGCGATCAAGGAGCACGCCGTCGCGGCCGCTCTCGCCATGCGGGAGGAGGGCGCCGACCGCAACGACCTGTTCGACCGGCTGGCCGGCGACCCGCGGCTCGGCCTGCGCCGCGCCGACCTGGACGCTCTGGTCGCCGACCCGGCATCGTTCACCGGTGCGGCCGACGCACAGGTCGCCGGCGTCGTCGAGCGCGTCGAGGCGGTCGTCCGCCGGCATCCGCGGGCCGCGGCGTACGTCCCGGCGCCGATCCTGTAGTTACGGGCCGTCGCGGGCTCGTGTGGACCCGTGTCACCTCGGACATCTGCATGAGCTCGTTGGGTTCCGGGACCGACATGGGTGGGTACTGCCGCGAGTAGCCATGACAGTCGTCGGTGTGCACGCCTCCCACGAGCAGGTCCACCCGTCGGTGCTGCTGCAGGCCGTCCAGCTGGCGCAGGACGTCGGCTTCACCGCAGGCATGTGCTCGGACCACTTCTCCCCGTGGGGGAAGGCCCAGGGGAGCTCCGGGTTCGCCTGGTCCTGGCTCGGCGCGGCCCTGGAAGCGACCCGGCTGCCGTTCGGGGTCGTGAACGCGCCGGGCCAGCGCTACCACCCGGCGGTCATCGCCCAGGCGGCGAGCACGCTGGAGGTGATGTATCCCGGTCGGTTCTGGGTGGCCCTGGGCACGGGCGAGGCCTCCAACGAGCACATCACCGGCGGCGGCTGGCCGCGGAAGTCGGTACGGACGGCGCGGCTGCGGGAGTGTGTCGACGTCATGCGTGCGTTGCTGGCCGGCGAGGAGGTGAGCCATGACGGCCTCGTCACCGTCGACCGGGCACGGCTGTGGACCCGGCCCGACCGGCCGCCGCCGCTCGTCGCCGCGGCGGTCAGCGCGGAGACCGCCCGGTCGGTCGCCGAGTGGGCCGACGGCCTGATCACGGTGGCTCAACCCCACGACAGGCTGCGTCGGGTCGTCGACGCCTATCGGTCGGCCGGCGGCCGGGGGCCGCTCGCGCTGCAGGTCCATCTGTCGTACGCGGAGGACGAGGACACGGCGTTGCGGATCGCGCACGACCAATGGCGGACGAACGTCTTCGAGCCGCCACTGTGCTGGGACGTCGACTCGGTGCAGACGTTCGACGAGGCGGCCAAGCACGTCCCGCCCGAGGCGATGCGCGACTCCGTACTGGTCTCGGCCGACCCGGCCCGGCACGCGGCATGGCTGCAGGACCTGGTGGACATCGGCTTCGACGAGGTCTACCTGCACCACGTCGGTCAGGAGCAGCGGGGATTCCTGGAGGTCTTCGGCGCCGAGGTTCTGCCCCAGCTCCGGGTCACCGACAGGACACCGCCGTGAGAATCACCGACACCAGCGACCTGTGGTGGAAGACCGCCGTCATCTACTGCCTTGACGTCGAGACGTTCCTGGACTGGAACGGCGACGGCACCGGCGACCTGCCCGGCCTCGCCCAACGGCTCGACTACCTGGCGGAGCTCGGTGTCACGTGCCTGTGGCTGATGCCCTTCTACCCCACGCCGGACCGGGACGACGGCTACGACATCACCGACTTCTACGGCGTGGACTCACGGCTGGGCACTCACGGCGACCTCGTCGAGGTGATCCGCACCGCCAGGGACCGCGGCATGCGGGTCATCGCGGACCTGGTGGTCAACCACACGTCGGACAAGCATCCCTGGTTCCGCGCTGCGCGCTCGAGCAAGAGCTCGCCGTACCGCGAGTACTACGTGTGGCGCGACCAGCCACCCGACCAGAAGGTCGAGACCGTCTTCCCGGACCAGGAGACCAGCGTCTGGACGCGCGACGACAAGACCGGCCAGTACTACCTGCATCGGTTCTACCGTCACCAGCCAGACCTGAACGTCGCCAACCCGGTCGTTCGCGACGAGATCGCCAAGGTCATCGGCTTCTGGCTCGAGCTCGGTCTGTCCGGATTCCGCGTGGATGCGGTGCCGTTCTTCATCGAGACCCTCGGGGTGGACGACGGCGAGCAGAAGCTGCCCGAACCTCACGACTACCTTCGGGCGCTGCGGGCGTTCCTCGGGCGTCGCGTCGGCGACGGCGTGCTGTTGGGGGAAGTCAACCTGCCGCACGACCAGCAGCTGCAGTTCTTCGGCGGCGAGGCAGGCGACGAGCTGACCATGCAGTTCGACTTCATCGGGATGCAGCGGCTCTACCTGTCGCTGGCCCGCCAGGACGCCGGTCCGTTGGCGGAGGCGTTGCTGGCACGCCCACGGACCTCCCCGGACTGCCAGTGGGCCACGTTCGTCCGCAACCACGACGAGCTCACGCTGGACAAGCTCAGCGACGACGAGCGGGCGGAGGTGTTCGCAGCCTTCGGTCCCGACCCGGAGATGCAGGTCTACGGCCGAGGCCTCCGACGCCGGCTGCCGACGATGCTCGGTGGCGACCCCCGCCGGGTCAGGATGGTCTACAGCCTGCTGTTCTCCCTCCCCGGCACCCCGGTGCTCTTCTACGGCGAGGAGATCGGGATGGGGGAGAACCTCGACGCCGAAGGTCGCCTCGCGGTGCGAACGCCGATGCAGTGGACGGCCGGCCGCAACGGCGGGTTCTCGACCGCCCGCCCGTCACGTCTCTCCGGTCCGGTCGTGGCGGGTGGCTACGGGCCCGAGCACGTGAACGTCGAGGCGCAGCGGAAAGACCCGGACTCGCTGCTGTCGTTCATGACGCGGCTCGTGCAGCGCTACCGCGAGTGTCCCGAGCTCGGGTGGGGGGAGTTCGAGGTGATCGACCAGCCGAACAAGGCGGTGCTCGCCCACCGCTGCACCTGGGGTGACGGGCAGCTGGTCGCGGTGCACAACCTCGGTCCGGAGCCGCAGACCGTCCCGATGCGGCTGCCTGGCATCGACGCGGACACCGCGCTGATCGACCTGCTGTGCGACGGTCAGGTCCCGGTCGCAGGCGACTCCCGCGTCGAGCTCACAATCGAGGGTTACGGCTTCCGCTGGCTGCGCGTCGCCGTCCGGGACGATCGTCGCCTGCGGTGACCGGACCGCAGCCGGCTAGCGCCCGCTGGCAGACTGCCCGGGTGGAGGGATACCGGCATCTGCACAGCGGCAAGGTCCGTGACCTGTACGAGGGTCCGGACGGGCTGCTGCTGATGGTCGCGAGCGACCGCATCTCGGTCTACGACTTCATGATCCCGACGACGATCCCCGACAAGGGGCGCATCCTCACCCAGCTGTCGCTGTGGTGGTTCGAGCAGCTCGCCGACCTGGTGCCGCACCACGTCGTCTCGACCGATGTTCCGGCGGAGGTGCAGGGGCGGGCGGTTCTCTGCCGGCGCCTCGAGATGTTTCCCGTCGAGTGCGTGGCCCGCGGCTACCTCGCGGGGTCGGGCCTCACCGACTACCGCGCGACCGGGGGGGTGTGCGGAGTGGCCCTGCCGGAGGGGTTGGACGACGGCTCGGAGCTGCTCGAGGCCATCTTCACGCCGGCCACCAAGGCCGCGATGGGGGAGCACGACGAGAACGTGTCGTACGACGACGTCGTTGCCGTTGTTGGCGTCGACGTCGCGGCCGAGCTGCGGCGGATCACGCTGACCGTCTACGACCGGGCGCGCGCCCTGGCTCGCGACCGCGGCATCATCGTCGCCGATACCAAGCTCGAGCTCGGGCGCGCATCCGACGGCGACATCGTGCTCGCCGACGAGGTGCTGACCCCCGACTCGTCGCGGTTCTGGCCGGCCGCCGAGTGGAAGCCGGGGCGGCCGCAGCCGTCGTACGACAAGCAGTTCGTCCGCGACTGGCTCACCTCGCCCGCGTCGGGCTGGGACCGGAGCTCCGGAGAAGGCCCGCCGCCGCTGCCGGACGAGGTCGTCGAGCGCACCCGGGCCAAGTACGTGGAGGCCTACCAGCGGCTGACCGGCCGACGGTTCGACTAGCCGATCACTAGGGTTGCGCGTCATGACGTGGATGCTCACCGGCGGGGCGGGTTACATCGGGGCGCACATCGTGCGGGCCTTCCGGGGCATCGACCTGCCGGTGGTCGTGCTCGATGACCTGTCGACGGGTTTCCGGGAGAATGTGCCGGCCGACGTCGCGTTCGTCGAGGCCTCGGTCCAGGACGCCGATGCCGTCCGGACCGCGGTCCGCGAGCACGGCGTTACGGGACTGCTGCACCTCGCCGCGAAGAAGGCGGTCGGCGAGTCGGTCGTGAAGCCGCTGATGTACTGGGACGAGAACGTCGCCGGCATGGTCTCGCTGCTGCAGGTCTGCGTCGACGAGGGGATCGGCCGGGTGCTGTTCTCCTCGAGCGCGGCGGTCTACGGCACGCCGCCGGTGGAGCTGGTCACCGAGGAGACGGCGACGGCACCGATGAGCCCGTACGGCGAGACGAAGCTCGCCGGGGAGTGGGTGCTGCGCGACCTTGCGACGGCCAACCCGTCGCTGCGGTGGGCGGCCCTGCGCTACTTCAACGTGGCCGGGGCGGGTGCTCCCGAGCTAGCCGACCGCAGCGTCGCGAACCTCGTACCGATGACCTTCGAGGCCATCTCGTCGGGGCGCAACCCGCAGCTCTTCGGGGACGACTACGACACCCGGGACGGGTCCTGCATCCGCGACTACATCCATGTGGACGACCTGGCGCACGCGCACGCGGTGGCGGCGAGCCGGCTCGACGAGGGCCCGCTCGGGGAGGTCTACAACGTTGGCCGAGGCGAGGGCATCACCGTCAAGGAGGTCTTCGACGCGGTACGGCGGGTGATCGGCGTCGACTTCGACGTGGACTTGGTGGGACGTCGGGCCGGGGACCCTCCGGCCTACTTCGCCGACCCGACGAAGATAGGCAGGGACCTGGGCTGGAAGGCGCGCCTCGACCTGCCGGAGATGGTGCGCAGCGCCTGGGAGGGCTGGCAGGCGGCGGGCCGCTGAGATCGTGACCGCCGTCAGTGGGCTGACCGATGACGAGGTGGCCGCGTGGTGCGCCGCCCTGGGCATCCCCGGTCTCGTGGACGCGCACGTGCACTTCCTGCCGCCCCGGGTGATGGCCCGTGTTCGCGAGCACTTCGACACCGCCGGCCCGCTGCTCGGCCGGCCGTGGCCGGTGCTCTACCGGGGTGATGACGGCGAGCTGCTCGGCCAGCTGCGAGCGCTCGGAGTACGGCGGTTCACCGCGCTCCCGTACGCCCACCGGCCCGGCATCGCCGGCTACCTCAACGACTGGGCGGCACAGCTCGCCGCGGCCAACCAGGACTGCGTACCGTCCGCCACGTTCTTCCCCGAGCCCGGGGTGACCGACGAGGTTCGCCGACGGCTCGACGCCGGAGTGCGGGTCTTCAAGGTCCATGTGCAGGTGGGTGACTTCTCGCCGGTCGACCCACTGCTCGACGACGTGTGGGCGCTGCTCGCCGACTCCGGCACGCCGGTCGTGCTGCACGCCGGCTCGGGACCCGTGCCCAACCGGCACACCGGTCCCGACCAGGTGGCCGAGCTGCTCCGCCGCCACCCCGGGCTGCGGCTCGTCCTGGCGCACATGGGAGCGCCGGAGTACGCGGAGTTCCTCGAGCTGATCGAGTCGTCGCAGCGGGCGTGCCTGGACACCACGATGGCCTTCACCGGGTTCTTCGAGCAGATGGCGCCCTACCCGACCGACCTGCTCCCTCGGGTGCGTGACCTCGGGCTGGCCGGTCGCGTGCTGCTCGGCTCGGACTTCCCGAACATCCCCTACCCGTACGCCCACCAGCTCGAGTCGCTGTCTCGGCTCGACCTCGGTTCTGGACCTGACGACGTCGACTGGCTGCGGTCGGTGTGCTGGCACAACGGGGCTCGACTCTTCGGCAGCTGAGAGCCGGCCGCCCCCGACCGCAACTGCTGGCTGATCGGAGACCGATCGAGGTCTCTAAGCCGCGAATCGTCTCCGATCAGGCGTCGGTGAGGTGGCCGCGCCGGCGGGCCACGGCCACCGCCTCGGTGCGGCCGGCGGCGCCAAGCTTGGCCATGACGTTGGACACGTGAACGCTGACGGTCTTCGCGCTGATGAACAGCTGCTCGGCGATCTCCTTGTTGCTGCGGCCCTGGGCGACGAGCGCCAGCACCTCGCGCTCCCGTGCCG
>JBOGDX010000186.1:0-6149 GCA_050743225.1 Actinomycetes bacterium
CCGTCGCGTCCATCGTCGGCGGCGGCTCCTCGCACGTGCGGCCGGGAGCCGCCAGCCTCGCCCATCGCGGGGTGCTCTTCCTCGACGAGTCCCCCGAGTTCGCGCCCGGGGTTCTCGACGCCCTCCGCGAGCCACTCGAGTCAGGCGAGATCACCGTGTCCCGGCTGGCGGCGCAGGTGCGGTTCCCGGCCCGCTTCCAGCTCGTGCTGGCCGCCAACCCCTGCCCGTGCGGGCTTGCCGTCGAGCGAGGCGACACGTGCACCTGCACCCCGATGGCGCGGATCCGCTACCTGAGCCGCCTGTCCGGCCCGCTGCTCGACCGCGTGGACCTGCGGATCGAGATGCGCGCCGCCTCGCGGGCCGACCTTCGCGGCGACGCGTCCCGGGTGGAGGGCACCACGGTCGTCGCCGAGCGTGTCGTCGCGGCGCGGGACCGCATGGCCGCCAGGCTGGCCGGCACGCCGTGGAAGGTCAACGCCGAGGTGCCCGGGCACGTGCTGCGGCGCAGATGGCGACTGCCGTGGGACACCGTCGCCGAGGCCGAGCGGCTGCTCGACCTGGGTCAGCTACCGCCCGTGGCGTCGACCGGGTCGTGCGGGTGGCCTGGACCCTGGCCGACCTCGCCGGGCGCGAGCGCCCGGATGCGGGTGACGTCCGGGTGGCCCTCGATTGCAGGGGCGTCCTGCGGCGGGCGGCGTGACCCCGTGCTGACGGCGAGGGCGCGCGACGAGGGGCGCGACGCCGACGTCCGCAGCCGGCTCGCGCTGAGTCGTGCCGCCGAGCCCGGCGACAAGCAGATGGGGTCCGCGGTCCTCGAACACGGCGCCGAGCGGGTGCTCGGGCTGCTCCGCGACGGCAGGCTCGGCGGGACCCACGAGAGCCACTACCGCACCCGACTGGACCGGGTCGACGTGGACCTCGACCTCGAGGTGACCGAGCGCGCCGGCACCCGGCTGGTCGTGCCTGGTGACGCGGAGTGGCCGGAGCAGCTCGACGACCTCGGCCCCGCGATGCCGCTGCTGCTGTGGGTCGACGGCCTGCCGGACATCGCCGCCATGACCAGACGGTCTGTGGCCGTTGTGGGGTCGCGGGCCTGCACGACGTACGGCGAGCATGTCGCTGCCGAGCTGGCCGCCGGTCTGGGCGACCGGGGCTGGACCGTCGTCTCCGGCGGTGCGTACGGCATCGACGCCGCGGCCCACCGAGGTGCGATGGCCGTCGACGCCGCGACGGTTGCGGTGCTCGCCTGCGGAGTCGACGTGACCTACCCGACGGCCCACGAGGGGCTGCTCGCGAACGTCCGTGCGTCTGGGGCGGTCATCAGCGAGCTGCCGCCCGGATCCCGGCCGACGCGGGGGCGGTTCCTCGATCGGAACCGCGTCATCGCCGGCCTGGCCCGAGGAACGGTCGTGGTGGAGGCGGCCGCGCGCAGCGGCGCGCGCAACACCGCCGGACACGCCGACTCCCTGTCCCGGCCGGTGATGGCGGTGCCCGGGCCGGTCACGTCCGCCACGTCGGCCGGTTGTCACAAGATGATCCGGGAGGAGGGAGCCTCGCTGGTCACCGACGCCGCCGACGTGGTGGACCTGGTCGGCGACCTGCTCGTCGACGGGTTGCCGCAGCGGCGCGGCGAGCGCCGCCCGCACGACGACCTCGACGGCCTGACGCTGCGTGTCCTGGACGCCCTTCCGCTGCGGCGCTGGGCCGCTCCGGACGGGGTGGGTCGGGTGGCCGGGCTGGATGCTCCGACCGTGCTGCGATCCCTGGCCGTCCTCGCCTCGGCCGGGCTTGCAACGACGCGGGACGGGGCATGGCGCCGAGCGCGGGCACAGGCGGAGCCGCCCGACGCGACCTGAGGCGCCACCCGCGCGGCGGTCCTTGCCAGGCGAGCGTCCACGGGTCACCGTTTCCCCGTGAGCCAGTCGGGGACCGTCGAGGGCCCGTCGCAGGTCGTGCTGCCACCCGACCTCGCGGCGGCGCTCGACGGGTTCACCCGGCACCTGCGGTCCGAGCGCGGGCTGTCCGGGCACTCGGTGCGGGCCTACCACGGTGACGTCGCCACCCTGCTTGAGCATGCCCACCGGATGGGCCGCGCGCGGGTCGGCGATATCGATCTCCCGGTGCTGCGCAGCTGGCTGGCCGGCCAGGCCAGCCGCGGCAAGGCGCGATCGACGCTGGCGCGTCGCGCCGCGGCTGCGCGGGGCTTCACCTCCTGGGCGCACCGGAGCGGACTGGTCGCGGCTGACCCCGGGGCGCTGCTCGCCACGCCACGGACCGGTCGCACGCTTCCGGGCGTGCTGCGGCAGGACGAGGCCGGCGCGCTGCTCCACGTGGCCCAGCTGGCCGCCGACGACGAGACGCCGGTGGGGCTGCGGGACGCGGCGGTGCTCGAGGTCCTCTACGCAAGCGGCATCCGGGTCGGGGAGCTCTGCGGCCTCGACATCGACGACGTCGACGGTGGCCGCAGCGTCGTCCGCGTGCTCGGCAAGGGCTCCAAGGAGCGGACGGTGCCGGTGGGGGCACCCGCGCTGCGGGCTGTCGACCGGTGGCTGGCGGGCGGTCGCCCGGCGCTCACGACAGCCACCAGCGGCCCCGCACTCTTCCTCGGGGCGCGCGGGGGCAGGCTTGACCCACGCACGGTCCGGCGGGCGGTCCACCGGATGCTGGCGCACGTGCCGGGGGCCCCCGACCTCGGACCGCACGGCCTCCGCCACTCGGCCGCGACCCATCTCCTCGAGGGCGGCGCAGACCTGAGATCCGTTCAGGAGCTGCTCGGCCACGCTACGCTCGCCACGACCCAGATCTACACGCACGTATCGATCGACAGGTTGAAGGCAACTTATGACCAAGCGCACCCACGGGCGTGACGGCTCAGCCGCCGCGTCCACGGGGGGAGTGGGCGCCGGGGCAGCGCGGCAGACGGTCGTCGACGACGCCGCGGCTGAGAAGAGCGCCGCCGAGGCCGCGCTGCGCGAGCTCTGGCAGGACTACAAGAAGAACGCTGACCCCGCGCTGCGCGAGCGGCTGATCCTGCACTACTCCCCGCTGGTGAAGTACGTCGCCGGTCGCGTGGGGGTGGGCCTGCCGCCGAACATCGAGCAGGCCGACCTGGTGTCGTACGGCATCTTCGGTCTGATCGACGCGATCGAGAAGTTCGACCTCGAGCGCGCCATCAAGTTCGAGACCTACGCCATCAGCCGCATCCGCGGCGCGATCATCGACGAGCTGCGCGCGATCGACTGGATCCCGCGTTCCGTGCGCTACAAGGCGCGCGAGGTGGAGAAGGCCTACGCAAAGCTCGAGGGCGAGCTGCACCGGACCCCGAGCGAGGCCGAGGTCGCGGCCGAGATGGGCATCGGCCTCGACGACCTGCACCAGATCTTCAGCCAGGTCTCCTTCGTCAACGTCGTCGCGCTCGACGAGCTGCTCAGCGTCGGCGGCGAGAAGGGCGACAAGCTCAGCCTGGTCGACACCCTCGAGGACACCAAGGCCGAGGACCCGGTCCTGGCCTTCGAGTCCGAGGAGACCAAGTTCCTGCTGGCCAAGGCGATCAACATGCTCCCGGAGCGGGAGAAGATCGTCGTGACGCTCTACTACTACGAGGGCCTCACGCTCGCCGAGATCGGTCAGGTGCTCGGCGTCACGGAGAGCCGGATCTGCCAGATGCACACGAAGGCCGTGCTGCAGCTGCGCGGCAAGTTGTCCGAGGGCGCCAAGGAGTGAGCGCCGGGCGTGGCCGGCCGGCTACATCCGGGTGATCGCCGAGCGCGGACCCATCACGACGACCGGGTCACGCGACGGGTCGAGCCAGCGCAGCACCGCGCGCATGTCGGCCTGGGCCACCGAGACGCAGCCGGTCGTCGCGCCGGGGCGGTCGATGTGCAGGAAGATCCCTCCGCCCCGCCGGGTGTCCGCCGGTTGCCGGGCCACCCGCTCCCCACCCGAGCGGTGCACCCCCGACGGCAGGTTGTAGTCCAGCACCGCGGCGTGGCGGTACTGCCGGCCGTACGACGAGAGGTCCTCGGCCCACCCCGGCCGCCAGTCGGATCCGGCTGTCCGTCGGGTCTGCCACACGTTGTACGTGGACGGGTCGCGTGGGTCGTAGGGCCACCAGTCGGTCGCGTCCACCTCCCGGTAGGGCAGCGCGGTGCCCGGGTCGGCCCAGATCCCGAAGGCCCGGGGGATCCCGAAGGTCCCGGCCGGTGTTGTCGACGAGCCCTGGCGGCGACGGTCGGCGGCCACGAAGCCGTTGCGGCCGATGCGGGCGGTCACCGGACCTCGGACCTGCCGCCAGGTGCCGTCCCCGGCCCGCTCGTAGGAGCGCAGGCGCGCAAACGAGCTCGACCAGCCTCGCGAGGTGGCGACGAGGACCTGCTGCGCGTCACCGAGGTGGGTGAGGCGGCTCGGGTGGTACGGCGGCCGGCCCTGACCCTGCGCCACGGGCACCCCGGGCAAGCCGACGACGAGCGAGGCTGCCAGCGCTGCTGCTGCGCCGGCCCACCGTACGGCTCGGGCTCGCCCCACACCCCGACCCTGCCAGGTTCGTCCCGGAAACGCCCATAGGCTGGCCGGATGCCAGCCGAGCCGTCGACCGTGAACGGCGACGCCAACTCCCTGTGGGGGCCGGACTGGCCCGAGGTCCGCGCTCTGTGGCCGCTCGAGCCGACAGTCGCCCACCTCAACCACGGCTCGTACGGCGCCGTGCCGCGGCCCGTGCTGGAGGAGCAGCAGTCCTGGCGGGACCGCATGGAGAGCAATCCGGTGCGGTTCTTCACCCGGGAGCTGCCGGACGCCCTCGACCAGGCGAGGGCGGAGGTGGCGGACTTCCTCGGGACGAGCGCCGCCGCGCTCGCGTTCGTGCACAACGCCACGACGGCTGCCAGCACCGTGCTTGCCGGGTTCCCGTTCCGGGCGGGCGACGCGGTCCTGCTGACCGACCACGCCTACGGAGCCGTCCGGATCGCGGCGACCCGGTGGGCACATCGCGCGCATGCCAGCCTGGAGACCGTGCACGTGCCCCTCGACGCCGACGACGAGACCGTCGCTCGGACCGTCGTCGGAGCAGTGCATGAACGGACCCGGCTGGTCGTGCTGGACCACGTGACCTCCCCGACCGCCCGCCGCATGCCTCTGGTCGACCTCGTTCCCGCTCTGCACGAGCGGGGGGTGGCCGTGATGGTCGACGGCGCACACGCCCCCGGCATGCTCGACGTCGAGGTCGACCGGATCGGTGCCGACTTCTGGTTCGGCAACCTGCACAAGTGGGGCTGCGCCCCGCGAGGTGCCGCCGTCCTGCACGCGAGCGAGCGCTGGCACGACGTGCTGATGCCTTTGGTCGCCTCATGGGGCGAGCCGCACGGCTTCCCGCGGGCGTTCGACGACGTCGGCAGCGACGACCTGACCGCATGGCTGTCCGCTCCGCGCGCCCTGCGCGTCCTCGACCGGCTGGGCTTGGACCGGCTCCGGAGGCACAACGTGGAGCTGGCCGTCGCCGGTCAGCGCGAGGTCGCGGCTGCCCTGGAGATCGGGGGCGAGGACCTCCCGCGGGACCCGGCCGTCAGCATGCAGCTCGTGCCGCTTCCCGCGGGGTCGGTCACCGAGCCCGCGGAGGCCGCGGCACTGCAGGCCCGCATCGGCGAGGAAGCCGCCGTCGAGGTCGCCGTGACGACCTGGGCGGGCCGCGGCTTCCTCCGGCTCTCGGCGCAGGCCTACAACGCCCCGGCCGACTACCGGCGGCTGGCCGCCGACCTACCCGCCTTGCTGTGAGCCGCACCACCACGGGTGTCCCTCACCTCCTCGCGAGCAGCGGTTCGTGGGCGACCCACTGCCACGGCCGGACCGGGCCGACGGCATCCACCGGCAGCCAGAAGGGCAGCAGGCGCACCTGGGTTGCGCCGACAAGCGACAGCGGGTCGATGTAGGTCTCGCCGGAGCGCAACCCCCAGTGCAGGCAGGTGCCGGGCAGGCAGTGCCCCGGGGCCGCCGCAACCGTGCCGACGACGGCTCCCTCGGTGACCGGGTCGCCCGCGGCGACCGACGCGGCCACCGGCTCGTAGGTGGTGCGGCGCCCGTCGGGGTGCAGCACCGTGACGACGCCTCGGCCGGCCACCGGGCCGGCGAAGGCCACCACTCCGGTCCCGGCCGAGCGC